>CAZZVR010000001.1:0-87303 GCA_964657595.1 Burkholderia sp. PAMC 26561
CCTGGGCGACGTGTCGACGTCCAGCTGACACTCGGGCGAGTACCAGTGACACAGCGAGTGGACGTTCTGAGCATGATGTGCACGGCCACCCGGGCGTGGGGCACCGCCCGGATGTCGTGTGGGTTCGGGTCACGGGGCTTTGCCTGAGGGAGAGGGCATCACTCCATCAGAATTCGGTCGTCGGTTTTGGGCCTGTGGTGTGTCGAGGCTTTCAAGGAAGGCGATGAGCTGACCGGCGAAGACGTCGTTGTCATCCCCCGCGACCATATGGCCGGCCGCGCCGACCTCGACCGTCTGGGCGTGGGGCACGAGCCGGAGCATGTCCGCCATCCCGGCGTCACTGACGACATCGGACTGACGGCCGCGCACGAGCAGCACGGGGATGGTCAGCGCGGCGGCAGCCGCGGCGATCGCACTCGGGTCGGCCCGGCGGCGCGGCTCGTCGTCGTTGACGATGAACGCGGGATCCCAGTGCCAGTACCAGCGCCCGTCGGCGCGCTGGCGCACGTTCTTGCGCAGACCGTCGAGGTTGCGCGAGCGCTTGCGCTGGGGGTTGTACTCCTCGACCGCAGCGGCCACCTCCTCGAGGTTGGGGAAGCCGTCGGGGTGGGCGGTGAGGAAGCGGCGGATCCGGTCGACGCCGGCCGGCTCGACCTGCACCACGACGTCGACGAGCACCAGCGCGGCGGTCGACCCGCGCTGCTCCCCGGCGGCCAGCAGCGCGGTCATGCCGCCGAGCGAGGCCCCGACGAGCACCGGCGGGCGCTCCAGTGTCTTCATGAAGGCGAGCAGGTCGGCGGCGAATCCCTCCAGTCCGTAGACGCCGGCGGGATGCCAGTCGCTGTCCCCGTGGCCGCGCAGGTCGAGGGTGACGACGGGCCAGCCAGCGGCGGCGAGGCGCTGGGCCGTGCGGTCCCAGGAGTGCCGGGTCTGTCCGCCGCCGTGGAGCAGCACGACCGTGGGGCGCCGCGGGTCGCCGGGCCAGCGCTCACCGACCAGCCTGACGCCGTCACCGGCGACACGGAAGGTCTGGGTCGTCAGGTCGCCGCCGAGCACGAGCGGATTGTAGGAGCCCCGAGTATCTGGACTCCTGCTGGTCCCTCGACGTGCGCCGTCGGACCGCCGCGTTCGCCGGCCGTGGCCCGTGAGGTCCCCCCGGGGCGGGGACCGCGCCGATCAGTTGCGCATGATGCCCCAGAGCAGCGAGTCGGCCAAGCGATCACCGATCTCGTCAGGACCCTGGGGACCGTCGACGTGGTACCACTCAGCGGTCCAGTTGAGCGCACCGAGGATCGCCAGCACCGCGACGCTGGAGTCGAGGCTCGCGCTGAAGTCGCCGCTCTCCACGCCGGCGGTCATGATCGTCTTGTAGAGATCCTCATAGCGGCGGCGCTTGTCGACGATGCGCGCCCGATTGGGACCGGTCAGGTAGCGCCACTGATGGAAGACGACGAGCGTGCGCTGCGGGCTCTCGGCCACCACGCCCATGTGCGCCCTGATCGCCAACCGCATGCGCTCCGCCGCACCGACACCGGGATCGATCTCCGCGGTGGCGGCGAGGAAGCGGTCGATCCCGCTCTCGACGATCTCAAGGAGGATCGTCTCCTTGTTGTCGATGTGGGCATACAGACTCCCCGGCAGGACGCCGACCACCTTGGCGATGTCCCGGATGGTCGTGCCGTTGTAGCCGGCCTCGCTGAACAGGGTCGTGGCGACCTCGAGAATCGAGTCGCGCGGCTTCAGCGCCGTCTGACGGGGCTTGGCTCCGTCGTCGGGCGGGCTCATGAGTTTGGGGTCAGGCATGGCATGTCCATCCGGTTCGCTTCCCCGATCCACAGAGAAGTCACATTTGTGTGATCGATCATGATATGGCTCTGACCGGCTGCCGCGAATTTCCCGCGCACGGTCATCCCCTCGCTCAGGCGACGGATGCCTGGGTGCGCGAGGGGGTATCCCCCGCAGCGGCTGGCTGCGTGCGCAATGGGATGGTCGCCTTGATGAAGTCGCGCACGCTGTCGAGGGAGAAGACTGCGGCCAGCGTGTCGCCATCCATGATCCGCACCACGAACTTGGCGTCGTCGAAGGTCCCGGAGAGCAGTTCCACCCGCGGTGAGCTCGGCAGCCGGCCCGCGAACTGCAGGCGCTTGCCGAACTGGTCTGACCAGAAGTACCCGGGTTGGGTCGGACCACTCGGGCGCGCGAGACCCAGCAGGGCCGCGGCGACGGACCGGGCGTGCTCGTTGGTGGCCGTCCAGTGGCCGCTGCGGGTGCACGCGCCTGCCACGTGGCGGCAGGTGACGTCGCCGACGCCGAAGACGTGAGGGTCCGAGGTGCGACCGTCTGGGTCGACAACCAGGCCGTGATGGGTCTCCAGACCGCCAGCGGCGAGCCAGTCGACCTCGGGCGTGACCCCGACGCCGACCACGACCACATCAACCTCGAGGGCCTCACCCCCGGCGAGTTGCAGGCTGTGGGCACCGGGGTCACCGCTGTAGCCGACGACGGCGGCCCCACAGCGGAACTCGATTCCGTGGTCCTCGTGCCAGGCTCGGATGCGGCCGCCCAGCTCCTCCCCGATGATCGGGGCCAGCGGTGTCGGTGCCGCTTCGATCACGGTGACGGTGCCGCCGAGCTTTCTCGCCACCGATGCGATCTCCAGCCCGATGAAGCCGCCGCCGACGATTCCGACGCGGACGTCCGGCCCGAGCAGGGTGCGCAGACGGCGTGCGGTGTCGAGGTCGCGCAGATAGAGCGCGTCGTCCAACCCCTCGAGAACGGCGAGCCGGTTCGGCCGGGCCCCGGTGGCGACGACCAGATCGTCAAAGGGAACCCGCTCGCCGTCGACCAGCTCGACCGCCTGACCCGACAGGTCCAAGCCGGTCACGCGCGCGCCGAGACGCACGGTGATGTCCAGCTCCGACAGCCGTTCCGCGGTCTCGAGCGCCAGATCCTCCTCTGCTCGCTCACCCAGCAGGTAGGCCTTGGAGAGCGGCGGGCGGTCATAGGGGAGCGTGTCCTCCGCGGACAGCAGCGTGATGCCCTGCTGTGCCCCGGCGTCACGCAGGGACTGAGCGGTGCGCAGCGCCCCGAGGCCACCACCGACGATGACGATTCCCGAGGTCATGCGCCGGCGCCGGCGCCCTCGGTCCAGGTGATCGACTCGGTGGGGCAGTCATAAGCCGACTGCTGCACTTCGGCCAGTCGGTCGTCGTCGACCGTGTCGGTCAGCAGGACGACCAAGCCCTCATCGTCGAGGTCGAAGATGGTGTCGGCCACGGCCACGCAGTTCCCGAAACCCGAGCACGTCTCGCGATTGATCTCGACGCGGATCATCGCGGGGTCTCCGTGACCGGCCGGCCACCGGCCCGGCGCGCGATCTCCTGATGGAACGCCGTCAGCCGGGACTCGGCGGTGTTGAACATGTTGCGCCGGAAGCCGATCGACCGGCTGACCGTGCCGAACCCGTTGATCACCTCGGAGTCCTCTGACGTGACCTTCATGAACTGCTCCCAGTCACGCTCGTTGCGGCGCTGCCACTTCTCGGGATCCATTCCCTCCGGCGGCGGGCCGACGACGCCATAGGCCTCGAGGACGGTCTCCGTCGGTGATAGAGGCCAGGCGCTCCACATCTGCAGGTGCGTGGGGAAGCAGCTGAAGATCGTGTTCGGGAAGGCCAGGTAGTGGCAGATGTGGGACTGGCGGTGGTCCGCGTCCGGGCCGGCCTTGTCGGTGAAGCCGCGGACGGGGAGGGTCATCCACGAGTGCGGGGGCTCCAGGTGCAGGATGGCGTCGCGCCACAGCACCAGGCCGGTGAGCGTGTCCTGATGGGTAAAGGGGACGTGCCAGGTCTCGTTGAAGGCGTCGACCACGAGCTTCCAGTTCGCCTTGAGGTGCAGCGTCGCCCGGAACTTGGTGTCGAAGTTCTCCATTCCGTACCACGCGAGCTCGTCACCGACCACACCAAGGTAGGTGCGCAGGTCCGGGACCGAATCGTCGAAGCAGAGCCACACAAAGCCCGACCACTCCTCGACACGAACGGCGGGCGCGCGCAGACTGTCCAGCTGCTCGGGCGCGAAGGAGTCGCGCAGCGGCACCGTGATCACCTCGCCCTCGAGGTTGTAACCGAAGCCGTGCCAGGGGCAGGAGAACCTTCCGCGGGGGCAGCTGCCGGAGGCCTCCAGCAGCCGCGCACCGCGGTGCTGGCACACGTTGTGCCAGGCGCTCAGGCTCCCGTCGTCGAGCCGCACGATGACCACGGACTGCTCAAGCTTGTCCCACACCAGATAGTCCCGCGGGGCGGCGATGTCCGCCGACGGGCAGATCGGGAACCAGGTCTTGAAGAAGACGTTCGTGATCTCGCGCTGATACTGCTCGGGATCGTTGTACTGGGCGGCATCCAGGAGGTGGGGCTCGAGCGGATACTGCTCCTCCGCCGGAGTGAGCGGGCGTCCCTCGGCTTGGTCCTGGGACACGCCGGGCGGTTTGGTCGCGGACATGGGGATCTTCCTATCTGGGTGTCGAGGAGAGAGGTTGGCTGACCGTGCCGGTCGCCTCAGCCTCGGCCGCGATCAGGGTCACGGCCTGCTGGATGAGTTTGAACTTCTGCACTCGGCCGGTCGCCGTGCGAGGCAGGTCCTCCTCCTGCACGAACAGCACGTGGCGGGGCACCTTGAAGCGCGCGAGCTCCGCGCTGGCGAGGTCGATCAGCTCCTGGGGATCGGGCGCGGTGCTGCCGGGCACGAGAACGATGCAAGCACAGCCGACGTCCCCCATGCGGTCGTGGGGAATTCCCACGACGTGGGCCTCGTGCACCGCCGGGTGCCGTCCGAGGACGAGCTCGATCTCACGCGGCATCACCATCTCCCCACCACATCGGTAGGCCTCCTTGATCCGGCCGGTCAGCGAGAGGAACCCGTCGGCGTCGATGGTGCCGACATCACCGGTATGCAGCCAGCCGTCGGCGGTGAAGGCCTCGGCGGTCTCCTCGGGCTTGTCGAAGTAGCCGGGTGTGATGATCGGTCCGTAGGCCATCAACTCACCTGAGAGGCCCGGTGCCAGATCCTCCCCGGTCTCAGGGTCGCGGGTTTTGTACAGCGCCAGCAGACCCCCAAGTGCGGGGTCACCGGCGACACCGGCCGGCTTGAGCCGGCCGTTGCTCGAATAGAGGTGCTCGTCGGATTCCTCGGGCCACGTGCAGGTGGTCGACGCCGTCGTCTCGCTCATCCCGTAAGCGGTCATCACCTCGGGCGCGCCGAAGCCCGCGCGAATGTCCTCCCAGATACCGGGCGGTGAGACGCCGCCGGAGGAGAACACCGAGATCAGGCTGCTGAGATCGCGCGGGCGGGTCTTGATGGCGTCGAGCATCTTCAGCGTCATCAGGGGTACACAGACGATCTCCGACGCGCGGTGGCGCTCCATCGCATCGAGGGCAGCCTCGGGATCGAACTGCACGTGGGGAATGACCGCCCCACCCACGAGCGTGGCCGCGATCAGGCACTCGATGTAGCCGAACACGTGGTACATCGGAAGCGCGAAGTGAATGCGTCGGGCGTCCTCGAAGGCCCGCACGTAGGCGGAGGCGTACGCGGTCCGCAGGATCATGTCGTGGGTCAGCAGCACCCCCTTGGGACTGCCCGTGGTGCCCGAGGTGTAGATGACGTCCGAGACGCTCTGAGGGTCAGCGGCCGCCTCCCGTGTGGCCAGCTCCGCCTCATGGCCGCGGCCCCCCGCGACGAGATCGTCGAGCGTGGGCATCGTCAGGTTCCCGGGCCCGGCGGCGACCGGCACCACGAACACGCGCTCGAGGTCGGCCAGCGCCGTACCGGCGGTGCCCTCGCGCCAGCCGGGGATGATCGCGTCCAGATCGGCGAGATGGTCGTGGTCGCGGAACACGTCCATGATGACCAGCACCCGCGCGCGTGACTGGCGCAGGATGTAGTCGAGCTCGGTCCGGCGCAGCATGAAGTTGATCGGTACAGCGGCCGCGCCGACCCGGGCGATCGCGTACTTCAGGGCGACGAAGCTCGAGTAGTTCGCCAGCAGCACCGCGACGTGATCGCCGGGCTGGACTCCGGCGGCAAGCAGACCGGCGGCCAGCTCGCGTGACTGGCGTTGGACGTCGCGGTAGCTCAGGGTCTCCGCATCGCCGATGACCAGTGGACGGTCGGGGAAGCTCTCGGCGGCGGCGTCCAGCGCAGTGGCGATGGTCCGCGGCTGCCAGCTCGGGTACCGCGCCTCCAGAGCCTCACGCCGTTCCTGCGGCAGGGCGACCATGTTCTCCCCTCCTCTCGACAAACAAATACTTGTTTCAGGCTAGCGTGAAGCGGCTCCAGCGTCAACGGGATCGAGCCGGCTGAGACCGCGCGTTCTCAGATCACGGCGGACCGAGTCCGAGTTCGGCCAGGATCTCCTCGGTATGCTCGCCGAGGCGCGGCGGGGGGGTCCCGACGCCCTCGGCACGGGGGTCGATCGGCAGCCGCAGCTGAGGCAGCGCGGACGTCGACCCGTTGGACGGCGGCGTGGTTGGCACGAGCAGGCTGCGCTCGGACACCAGCGGATGCTCGACCGCCTCGCGCAGGGTGTTGAGACGCCCGGCCGGCACCCGGGCGGCCTCAAGCCGCGCGATCCAGGCATCGACCGTGTCGGTGGCGAAGCGGGCGTTGAGCGTGGCCTGCAGCGCCTCCCGCTCGGCGATGCGGTCGGCGATGGTGGCGAAGCGGGGATCGTCGGCTAGCTCGGGGACGTTGAGCGCCCCACACAGCCGGCGCCACTGCACCTCGTTGCCGGTGGCCAGCACAAGCCACCCGTCGGCGGCGGTGAACGCCCCGTTGGGGATGCTGCTCGGCGACCCGGATCCGAGCGGAGCCGGCACCACGTCGGTCGCCAGCATGCCGAGGATCTGATGACCCATCAGGTTGAAGGCGGAGTCGACCAGCGCCGCCTCGAGGTGCTGAGCGCCGGATCCACCGGCGTCACGCCTGCGCAGCGCCGACATGATCGCCACCACGAGCCACAGGCCGGTGCTGAGATCGATCGCCGACGGAGCCACGCGCGTGGGCGCCTCACCGGGGTGACCGGTGATCGACATCATCCCGGAGAATCCCTGGATGAGGGAGTCATAGCCGGGCAGCCGACTGCCGACGGGACCGCCCCCGAAGGCCGAGACGGTGCCGTAGATGATCGCCGGGCTGCGCGCCGCGACGCTGTCGAAGTCGAGGCCCAGCTTCCGCGCGACCCCGGGTCCGAAGCTCTCGATGAGCACGTCGCTGCGCTCCGCCAGGGCCAGGCAGGTCTCGACACCTGCCGGCGCGGCGAGGTCGAGCTCGATCGAGCGCTTGCCCCGGTTGACCGAGTGGAACACGGTGCTCGTCCCCTCCCAGCGGGGTTCCAGGGCGCGGGTGTCATCCCCCCGTCCGGCTCGCTCGACCTTGATCACGTCAGCGCCGAGGTCCCCCAGGACCATGGCGGCGAGCGGTCCGGCGAGGTTGCTGCTCAGGTCGAGGACTGACAGACCGGTGAGGGTCTGGCCCGGCCAGTCCGCCATCAGGCTGACGCCGGCGGCGCGAGGATTCGGTCAGACGTCCAGAGCTGGGAGGTGGACATCGTCACCGCCACCTCGTCGATGCCCTCGATCTGGGTGATCGCGTCGGTGATGTAGCGGCGCATGCCGAGGAAGTGGACGCAGGACGGGTCGGTGAGGACGAGCACGATGTCGGCGCGGGCGCCGACGATCTCGATGCTCTCCACGAGTCCCATGTCGACGATGTTGGTGGGCTGGCGCATGGCGATGCTGCAGGGCTCGGCGACCGACCTCAACCGCTCGAGGATCTGCGCGCCGGCGACGGCCCGATCGGCGGCGAGGGCGAGGCTGGCGGGCATCAGCTCGGCACCCCGGCGCCCTGGCCGCGGATGACGCTCCATGGCGCGCGCCGTCCTTCGGCCCGGGCGAGCGAGTACTCGTCGTCGGCGACCTGCCGGGTCACCGACTCGGGATCTCGCCCGTGCAGTCGCAGGGCGTTGAGACCCAGGATGTTGGCGCGATCCTGATCGGTCAGCTGCTCGATGCCGTACTTCTCGAGCGTCGCCTCGGGCAGCTCGTAGTGGGCGAACGCCTCGAGGATCGGGTGCGGGTGCATCAGGTTGACGCCGCTGCCGTACATCAGCCGTTCCGAGCCACCGGCCGCCAGCAGCCGCGCTAGGACGTCGGCGAACTTGTCGGGCCGCACGATGGCGTAGGCCAGCGTCGTTTCCAACGTGGCATAGAGGTTGGGGTGGCGCCGGATCAGCTCGGCGGTCTGATCGATGAACGCGGTCCCGGCGTGGATCATCGTGAAGCTGATATCGGGGAAGCGGTCGAGGGCTCCGGCGAAGTCCCCCACCTCGAAGGCGTCCTTGGGCGCGGGTGGCAGCCACAGCGCCTTGTGCACCGCAACGCGGCGGATGCCCATCTCGTACGCGGCCTCGATGAGCGGAATGGCGAAGTCGGTGCCGTCGAGGCGCCAGCCCTCCCCGATGCCGTCGTAGAAGAACGCCGGATAGAGCTTCAGGCCGTCCACGCCGAGCTCCTCCACCTGCCAGCGCAGCTCGTCGATCGCGTCCGCGGTCAGGTGCGTGTCGACCGTGGCGTAGAGGGCGAAGCGCTCGGGATGGCGATCCCGGAACGCCGCCGCCGCGCGCGGCTCGGTCACGTGACGGCGCGCGAAGCCCAGGTTGGGGAGGGCATGGATGATCGCGAAGTCGACGTCGGACTCGACGAACAGCGCGGACGCGATGGCGTCATAGGACACGTCGGAGAAGAACTCGTCGCGGCTCATCACGTACTCGGCGTGCGCGGCGTCCGAGGACAGCGTGTGCGCCGCGTAGACGGAGTCGAGCTGCGGCCCGGCCTCGGGGTTCTGGTTCTCCGGCTCCAGGTTGTACGGGTGCACAACCGCGTCGGCTATCACCATGGTGTCGATCATCGTCCCACCTCCATTGCCCTGCGTCGTCGCTTCGGCTCGAAGAACCGCACTTCGGGCCGATCCAGTGGCTCGGCCGCAAGTTTGTACTTCTCGGTGCGCTGGCTCACGGTCTTGGGCAGCGCCTCGCGTCGCTCGAGGTACGCCGGAACCATGAAGCGCGGCAGCTGGTCGACCAGCCAGGCGTGCAGCTCGTCGAGCTCCACCGCCGTGGAGAGCACGACGTCGAGCTTGACCTCGTGCTCACCCTGCGGTGCCGGGACGGCGTAGGCGGCGGCGTCGGTCACGGCGGGATGGCCGAGGGCCACCGCCTCCAGCTCGACCGCGGAGATGTTCTCCCCGCGGTGTCGGATCGCGTCGCCGTTGCGCATGACGAAGTGCATGTTCGCCGCCGCGTCGTAGAAGCCAAGGTCGCCGGTGTGGAACATGAAGTTGGCGAACGCCCGAGTGGTGGCCTCGGGGTCACCGAAGTAGCCGCTGGCCATGGCGCGCGGGATGAGCGGGCGGTAGACCAGTTCACCAAGCGTGTCCGGGGGCAGCAGTCGGTCGTGCTCGTCGACGACGCCCCACTCGACCCAGGCGGGCGCGGGTCCGATGGTGTCGTCGGAGACCCCGCGCAGGGGCTCGGGGAACGGCGGGTGGGGGAAGATCTCGGTCATGCCCCAGCCCTGCCACAGCACCGTGGTCCCGTAGCGGCGTTCGAACTCCTCACGGCCCGCCGGCTGGGGCAGGATGTAAATGCGCCGGAGCCGGTGGCGGGGTGCCTCGGGCACCGTGTCGAGGATCATCGCGGCCATCTGGCCCATCAGCATCGAGAAGGTGGCGCCGTCGGCGGCGATCTCCGCCCAGTAGCGACTGGCGGAGAACGCGGACTTCAGGTGCGCCACACAGCCGACCTGCAGCGCCGAGAAGGCGAAGACCTGGAGTCCGGCGATGTGACACATCTGCAACGCCGTGCTCAGCACGTCCTCGGGCGTATGCCCGAGACGATCAGCGGTGACCGCAGAAGTCAGGTAGATGTACTCATGCGTCCAGACGGCGGCCTTGGAGCCGCCGCTCGTGCCGGAGGTGAAGACCAGGGCGCCGGTGTCCCACGGATCCGGCAGGCGTTCGGGCACCCGGGCCTCCGCGGCCGACAGCCACGCGTCGAACGACGCGGTGCGCATGCCCGGGAGCTCGGGGGCGGCGGCGCCGGGCCCACAGCCGCAGACCAGGACCAGCTCCACCCCGGGCAGCGGGCCGAGCGAGCGTACGTGGTCGACGAGGTCAGTTCCCAGAACGAGCACCTGAGCGCCGCAGCGCTCGAGCAGGCGCAGCAGAAGGGGGCCGCGCAGGTCTGGGTTGAGCGGCACCGCGCAGCCGCCGGCCAGCTGCGCGCCGAGGAACGCCGGCATGAACTCGCGCTGATTGCGGAGCAAGAGCGCGACGGAACCGACCTCGGCGAGGTCGTCAGCGAGTGCGGCGGCGCACCGGCGGGCGCCATCGCGCGCCTGGGAGAACGTGAGGTGCTCTGAGGAGTCGAAGACGAGCCAGTCGTTATCGGGTCGCGCTGTCACCTGCTCGTCGAGGACGTGCAGGAGGGTGCGCTGCTCGGGCGCCATCCGGGTCACGAACGGGCTCAGGTCCGGACCGGTCCCGCGCATCAGCCGTGTCGGCGCCTCGCTCATGGCCGGGGCTCCGGGTCGCGCAGACACGCCAGGTAGTCGCGCCACACGACACGACCGGCCAGGACGTCCTCAAGCGTGAACTCATCGGTCGCCACGCCCCAGGTGCGGGTGGTCGAGACAAACTGCAACAGGGCGCCGAACGACCCGCTGGGGTGGATGAACGTCTCGCTCCAGGACGGTGAGTCGGTGTTCGTGCCGATGGCCGACAGACCGTTGGCTCCCAGCGCGCTGACCGTCGTCGGGATGTCGTCGACGATGAAGGTCATGTGGTGGAAGCCGGGGCCATGGGCGGCGATCCAGGGTGACAGGGGGCTGTCGTCGCGACGGGCCTCCAGCAACTCGAGCTTCAGCTGCGGCAGCTGCAGATGGATGAGCCGCAGGCCGGTGTCCTCGTTGTCCCCACCGGTGAGGAACGTCGCGCCGAGCGCCCCGCAGAACAGCTGCGTCGCCGCCGCGGAGTCGTCCACCGCGATGGCGACATGGTCAACCCGGACGATCTGATCGCTCAGCGTCTGCGCGTCGACGCTCACCGCTGAGCTCCCGCGGCGTCGAGCGCCTCCTCCGCGCGGGACACCACGCGCTCGAGCAGCGACGGATCGAGGCCCGCCTCGGCCAGCACCGTGCGCGTGTCCGCCCCCAGGTCCGGCGGCCAGCGCATCTCGGCGTCGGCCTCGGTGATGGGCAGACGCAGCGTGCGGCGGTCGTCATCGAGATCATCGCTGGCGCGCAGCAGCGGCGAGCGTTCCTGGACGAGGGGATGCTCGAGGGTGGTGTCGAGGCCGTTGACCGGGGAGCAGGGGACCCCGTGGGTGGTCAGGACGCGCTCCAGGGCCTCGGCGTCCCGGCGCTGGGTCCGGGCCTCGAGCAGCTCATGCAGCTCCTCCCGCAGCGCCACGCGTCGGTCGACGGTGACGAAGCGCGGGTCGGTGGCGAGCTCAGCGACATCAAGCGCCTGACAGAGCCGCGCGTACATCCTGTCGTTGCCCGCCGCGATCATGATCCAGCCGTCGGAGGCCCGGAAGGCCTCATACGGGGCGGAGATCGAGAAGCCCGAGCCGCTGGGCTGGGGCACCTCTCCAGTGACCATGACGTTGAGGGCAGGCTGAGACTGGAGCGCCAGCGCGGCGTCGATCAGGGTCATGTCGAGGTGCTCGCCCTGGCCGGTCTGCTCACGGCGCGCCAGCGCGGCCATGATCGCGGTAGCCGACCACATGCCGGTGGTCAGGTCGATGAGCGACACCGGCACGCGAGCGGGGGGCTGACCCGGGTGCCCGGTGGCGGCCATGATCCCGCTGAACGCCTGGACGACGGGGTCATAGCCGGGCAGGTCATGACCGAGGGGCCCCGGACCGAACGCGGATATCGAGCAGTACACCAGCCGCGGGTTGACCTCGGCCAGGGCCCCATAGGACAGGCCCAGACGATCGAGCTTGCCCGGTCGGAAACTCTGGACGAGGATGTCGGACTGGGCGGCCAGTGCCTGGGCGGCCATGAGCCCGTCGGGCTCAGTCAGGTCGAGGACGACGCTGCGTTTATTGCGGTTGAAGGCGAGGTACACGGTGCTCTGTCCGTGCCAGAAGGGCGGCATGTGACGCCCGTCGTCACCGCGGACTGGTCGCTCGACCTTGATCACCTCAGCCCCCAGGTCGGCGAGGATCATCGTGCACATCGGACCGGCGATCACGCCGGTGAAGTCGAGGACCCGCAGGCCCGCGTACGTCTGAGAGGGACCGGTCACGCTCACGACCTCGGCGACGTGGACGCGGACCCCGCCCGCTCCTTCTCCCACTGGTCCTGGGCGGCCAGCCGGGCCGCGGCGGTTGCGTTGCGATTGTCCTCGGACTGACCGATGACCCGCTCATAACTTGTCTGCACCGGCTTCAGCGTGCCGTCGAAGCGCGGGGCGACCTCCTCGGCGAACAGCTGGTAGCTGCGCAGTGTGGCGTTCCAGTCGGCAAAGTCGGCGCCCTGGAACAGGTAGGTGCCAAAGCCTCCGCTCCGATCGATGAGGCGCTGGATCTGTGCAGCCGCCATGTCGGGGGTGCCGATCACCGCCCGGCCGGTCTCGTTGAGCACCCGGGCCAAACCGTCGATGTCGTCGGGGACCTCGATCGCCGAGGGGCTGATGTGGGAGAGATATTCGTACTGCCACTTCAGGCCGTACCGGCAGTTCTCCATCGCCTGCTCGACCGTGTCGGCGATGTGCATCGGGCCCATCAGCCGCCACTGCGTGCGATCCACGACGTGGCCAGTGCGCTCGGCCTCCTCGTTCATGATGTCCCAGTGCACGGGCAGTCGGTCGTTGCCGGCCGGGTCGGTGGCCGCCAGCGACAGCATGCCCAGGCCGTAGCGCCCCGCGAGCTTGGGGCCGGAGGGCGAGATGGTGCCCACCACCGACAGCTCGAGATCGGAGAACGGCTCGAGCTGAAGCGTGGCCTGTTCGAGCGTGAACCAGTCCGAATGCTGGGTCACGGTATCCCCGGCCAAAAGCCGGAGGATCACATCGAGGGACTCCTCCATGCGCGGGCGCAGCAGGGTGGCGTCGATGCCGTGCATCCACGCGTCGGTCGGGAGCTGGCCGGGGCCGCAGCCGAACATCGCGCGCCCGCGGGTGAGGTGGTCGAGCAGGACCATCCGCTCGGCAACCTGGAAGGGGTGGTGGTAGGGCAGTGAGATGACCCCGGTCCCGAGACGGATGAAGCGGGTGCGCTCCCCGGCCGCGGCCAGGATGAGCTCGGGAGACCCGATGAGCTCCGAACCGCCGGAATGGTGCTCGCCAACCCACGCCTCGTCATAGCCGAGCCGGTCGAGCTCGACGATCAGGTCCACCGTGCGGCGGATCGCGAGATTCGGATTGAGCCCGACCCGGTTCTGGGGCGGGATGAAGACTCCGAACTTCAAACGACCATGACGACGGGACATGGGAGGTCCTTTCGGTGCGAACAAACACTCATCTGTTGCTGAGACGAGAACTGCCCCAACGGCTGAATCGAGCGACGCGGGTTCTCTCAGCCCCGCTTTCACCGTACCAAAACAAGTAGTTGTTTGCCCAACGGAACGTCACGCGTTAGAGTCACGGTCGTAGTCCTGGAGGAGCCACCGAACCTCCCAGGCCGGACCTGCGCTCACTGTCGCGTCCGGCAGGGATATCTCGCGCCTGTCGAGATCTTGGCCGGCGATCCGGGTCCGGCTCCGGCCGGCACGGTATAGGTCGTCCCCCCGGGGATTTCAGTCGCGGAGGTTCCGATGGATTTTGACTTCAACAACGAGCAGTCGCAGTGGTACAAGACGGTTCAGCGCTTCATGGACCGTGAGGTCGGCCGCGAGTACACGCGCGAGCACGACGAGAACCGCGAGTTCCCGCAGGAGGTCTTCAAGAAGATGGCCGACCTGGGCTGGCTCGGCCTGCTGCTGCCCGAGGACCTCGGTGGCCTCGACGCCGACCCGATCATGTACACGATCTTCTGCGAGTCGATCGCCAAGTTCAGCCTGGACACCGCGGCCTGCATCATGACCTCGATGTTCACCGCGACGAACATCTCCCACAACGGCAGCGAGCAGCTGCGGGAGACGTACCTGCCGCCCTATCTCAACGGTGACGCCAAGTTCTCCATCTCCATCAGCGAGCCCGAGTCGGGCTCCGATGCGGCGTCGCTGAAGACGTCGGCCCGGCTGGAGGACGGTCACTGGGTGCTCAACGGCAACAAGACATGGTGCTCGGGCGCCCATCTGCCGAACACCACCATCTGCGTCATGGCGCGCACCGGCGAGGATCGGCACAAGGGCATCAGCATGATCCTGGTGCCGAACGACACCCCTGGGCTCGACATCACCAAGCTGAACACCCAGGTGCGCAAGAGCTTCGGTACCACCACGATCTTCCTCAACGACGTGATCGTGCCCGAGGGCAACATCATCGGCGATCCCGGCCGTGGCTGGGAGTACGTCGGCCAGCACCTCGACTGGGAGCGACTCGGGCTGGCCGCCTCCTACGTCGGCAACGCGCGGACGGCGCTCGACGACACGATCAAGTACACCAAGAGCCGCCAGCAGTTCGGACGCTCGCTGTCCTCCTTCCAGGTGCTCAAGCACCGGATGGCCGACGATGAGTGCCAGCTCACCGCGGCGCGACTGTTGGTCTACAGCGCCGCCAGCAAACTCGCCAAGGGCGAGAAGGCCTCCAAGGAGGTCTCGATGGCCAAGGTGTTCGCCGCGGAGGTCGCCTTCAAGATCGCCACCAACGGCATGCAGGCCCTCGGCGGCTATTCCCAGCTGCCTGAGTACGACATGGAGCGGTACTTCCGTGAGGCCAAGCACGGCATGGTCGGCGGCGGCACGCAGGAGATCCAGCGCACGATCATCGCCAAGCACATGGGCCTCTGACCCGAGCCCCGGTGCGCTGAAGTGGATCGGCGGGCTTGATGGCCCGCCGATCGATCAACCCTCGGACGGAGGCGCGGGCGGCGCGTTGTAGTTCGGAGCGCGCTTCTCCAGGAAGGCGGACACGCCCTCGGACAGGTCGTCGGTGTACTGCAGCGCCGTGGTCGCCCAGAACGAGGTGGCCATCGATCCGACCAGATCGGACTGCCAGCTGGCCCGCAGCGCCTGCTTGGTCGCCTCGATCGCCCGGCGGGGACGGGACGCGAGCTTGGCGGCCAGGGCGGTCGCCTCGGAGATCAGCTGTGCCGCCGGGACCACCCGGTTGACCAGGCCGATCTCCAGCGCCCGTGTAGCGTCGATCACGTCACCGGTCAGCGCCAGCTCGGCGGCCAGGCCGCTGCCCACGAGCCGGGGCAGGAACCACGAACCACCGTTGCCCGGCGTCAGGCCGAGCGCCACGTAGGTCTCACCGAGCTTGGCCCGGTCCGAGGCGACCCGCAGATCACAGGCCAGGGCGAGATCCAACCCGCCGGCGGTCGCGCCGCCGTTGATCGCGGCGATGAACGGAAGACGACTCGTCACCACGCGCTGGGTCACGGGATGGAGCACCCGGGCGTTGTAGGGCTCCTGCTCGACGCGCAGACGCTCATCCAGGTACCGGCGCATCTCGACCAGATCGGCGCCGGCGCAGAACTGACGGCCGGCGCCGGTGAGCACGATCGCCCGCACACCGAAGTCGGGCTCCAGCGTGTTCAGGGTGGAGAGCAGATCCCGCACGAGCTCCGGCACGACGCCGTTACCGCGGTCGGGCCGGTTCAGCGTGATCTGGACGACCCCGTCGGCGACGCTCTCGTAGTACAACGTCTCCAGGTCGGTCCGCTCAGCCGTCGCGCTCATGACTCCCGCTGGACGATAGTGGCAACCGTCACCGCGTAGGTGCCGGCGAGCCAGCCCCCGGAGTTGACGGCCATGCCGGTGCGGGCGCCGGTGACCTGACGGCCGTTCGCGCGTCCGTGCAGCTGGGTCGCGAGCTCATGGATCTGAGCGAGGCCGGTGGCGCCGAGCGGGTGGCCGCGGCTGAGCAGTCCGCCGCTCGTGTTGACCGGGGTGGCCCCCCCGATCTCGGTGGCGCCGGAGCGCAGCAGGTGATGGCCCTCGCCCTCCTCACACAGCCCGATCTCCGAGTACTGGATCAGCTCCGCGGGAGCGGCGGCATCGTGCAATTCGATCAGGTCGAAGTCCTCTGGACCCAGACCGGCCTTGGCGTAGGCCTTGCCGACAGCGTCCGCCACCGGTGCACTCCCCGCGCCGGCGCCCCCAGCGAGCTCGGAGGCGAGGATCGACAGCATCGGACCGGACAGGCGACGGGCGTACCCCTCCGAGCACAGCACCACTGCGGCGCCGCCGTCGGTGGTCGGTGAGCACATGGCCAGCGTCAGAGGATCGACGATCATGCGCGACCCGAGCACCTCTTCGACCGTCTGGGGGGTTCGGTACTGAGCCAGCGGATTGAAAGCGGCGTTGTTGCGGTTCTTGACCGCGACGCGTGCGAAGTCCTCGCTTGTCGCCCCGTAGGCCTCGAGATAATGACGGCCCTCGCCGGCGTAGAAGTCCATGAGCACCGAGTTGGTGGCCACCTCGCCGGCGACCGACTCGCCGATCTCCTCGATGTCCGTCGACCCCCGCAGCGCATTGAAGGTGCGGCTCTTGTCGATGTGGGTCAGCTGTTCGGCGCCGACCACGAGAACCACGTCGCAGAGACCGGCGGTGACGGCCTGCCAGCCCAGGTGCAGCGCGCTGCTGCCCGACGCACAGGCGTTCTCGACGTTGATCACCGGCTTGCCCCAGAGCTCGGAGTCCCGGAACGCCACCTGACCCCGGATCATCTCCTGCTGGGTGACCACGCCGGCTGCGGCGTTGCCGAGGAAGATCTGCTCGACATCGGCCGCCGGCACGCCGGCCTGTTCCATCGCCTCCCGGGCGGCCGTCAGCGCAAGATCGCGCACGCCGCGGCCCGGAGTCTTGGTGAACGGCGTCATGCCAACGCCGGCGATCAGAACCTTTTCCATGGTTTCCCCTTAGACGGCCGTCATGCGAGTGATGAGCTGACCGATGGTGTGACTGTCGATGCGCCGCCGCCGATCTGGCGGCCCTCCTGGCCCTGCCAGTAGCGCTCTCGAACTTCGCGACGCAGGATCTTGCCGTAGCCGCTGACCGGTAATTCTGTGACGAAGTCGACGGCCTTGGGCTTCTTGTAGCCGGCCAGGTGCTGACCGGTGTAGGCGATGATCTCCCCAGCGGTCGCCGTGGCGCCGTCCTCCAGCACGAGCACAGCGTGGACGGCCTCGCCCCAGTAGTCGTCGGGGATCCCGATCACCACCACAGCCTTGACGGCCGGGTGCTGGATGAGCACCTCCTCGACCTCACGCGGATAGACGTTGTTGCCGCCGGAGATGATCATGTCCTTGGCCCGGTCGAGCAGGAACAGGTAGCCGCGGTCATCGATCATTCCCACGTCACCCGTGTGCAGCCAGCCGTCGTGCAGCGCCTCGGCGGTGGCCTCGGGGTTGTTCCAGTAGCCCGCCATGACAACGTCGCCGCGCGCGACGATCTCGCCCACCTCACCGGGTGCGACTTCGCGGTCGTCGGCGTCGACGATCCGGGCCTCGACGTCCGTGCGGATGGTGCCGGCTGAGCCGATGCGGTCATCGCCCGCGGCCAGCAGCTCGGCGTGGGCGGTGGTCGAGAGTCCGGCGATGGTGATCGGCGCCTCGCCCTGGCCGTAGATCTGTGCGAACACCGGCCCGAAGGTCGCCAGCGCCTGCTTGAGCTGCTCGACGAGGATCGGAGCGCCGCCGTAGCAGATGGCCTCGAGACTGCTGAGGTCGTACTCGCCGGGCACATACTCGTCGAGCATCCGCACGATCTGCGTCGGCGCCAGGAACGCGATGTGGCCGGCCTTGTGGGTCTCGATCAGCCGGAACAGCGCCTTGGGCTCGAAGCTGGCGGTGTCGAGGATGATCTGCTCAGCGCCCCGGGCCACCGCGGGCATGCTGACGATGCCGCCGCCATGGGACAGCGGGGCGGCGTGCAGCACGACCTCACCGCCGCGGATGTTGTGGACGTCGGCGAGGTAGTTCATCGCCATCGTGCGGATCGTTCGGTGCGTCCACGTCGCGCCCTTGGGCCGACCGGTCGTGCCAGAGGTGTAGAACAACCACGAGTTGTCGGTCTCGGACACGTCGACCGGACCGGGCAGCGCATGGCCGTCGTCGAGAAGCGCGGCGTAGAGATCGGCTCCGGCGACCTCCTCGGTGCAGAAGCGCAGCTCGAGGTCACGCAGCTCGGGGATCTCCTGGATACCGGCCTGATACTCCGGTCCGTGGATGAACGCGCGCGCCCCGGAGTTGGTGACGATGTAGGCCATCTCCTTCGGGTGCAGACGCGCGTTGATCGGCACCACGGTGAGGCCGGCGGCGAAGCAGCCGTAGAGGATCTCGAGGATCGCCGGCTGATTCGCCAGGGCGAAGGCCACGCGATCGCCGTGCCGGAGGCCGCGGGCGCGCAGGGTCCCGCCGAGCATCAGGGCGCGTCGGTAGAACTCTGAGTAGGTCTCGGATTCCGCGCCATAGCGGATCGCCACCTGGTCCGGGCGCTGACGCGCGACCTTGGCCAGGAAGGCTGCGGTGTTCATGCCGTCTCCGCGAGACGGAACCACGCCACCCGGCGTCCGTGGCGGTCATGGTCCGGAACGAATCCGACGAGGGCGTCGCACGCGTATCCGTCCCAGCTGCCGCTCGCATCGGGTTCCAGGCGCACGGTGAGCTGCACGCCCTCCTCGAGCTTGACCACCCCGAGCGCGTAGGGAAGATCGTCCACGAAGTCCTTTGGCGGGACGGCCCGCACGACGGTGTAGCTGTGCAGGACGCCGACACCCCCAGACTGCTCGAAGCTCAGGTCCTCGGAACCGCAGAAGGGACAGCGGTAGCGCGGATACATGTTCGGCTTGGAGCAGCTGCCACACACCTGGATCAACAGCTCCCCGCGGTCCAGCCCCTCCCCCCACTCCTCAGCGAGGGTCGTCTCGGTGTGCTGTGCATCGGTCATCGCGTGGCTCCTAGCTCGACCCGCTCGAGCAGCAGAACCTGGGAGTCCATGTAGCTGCCGCCCGTGCCCCCGATCACCGCCCGCTTGGGTGTTTCGATCTGGCGTTCGGGCTCGGCCTTCCAGAGCAGCTGGCGGACGCCCTCGATCAGCAGCGCGGTGCCACCACCGACCCCCGTGTGCCCCGCCGAGAGCAGGCCACCGTTGGTGTTGAGCGGGAAGTTTCCCCCGGGGGAGGTGGCGCCGGAGGCGATCCAGCGGGCGCCCTCACCGGGTGGGCACAGGCCCAGGCCCTCACAGGCGATCGTCGTCACCGCGGCGTAGGAGTCATACACCTCGCCGAACTCCGCGTCCTCGGGCCCCCAGCCGGACTGGGCGTAGGCGCGTTCTGCCGCAGTTGTCCAGCCGAGCCGGCTGAGGTTCTTCTCCTGCCCGATGCTGTAGTGGCTGACACAGCCACCCGAGCCGGCGACGCGCACGGCTGAGCTGACGCGGCCCCGGGCGTTCTCGGCGCTCGTCATGACGAAGGCGGCGGCACCGTCGGCCAGCGGCGGGCACTCCATCGCGTGCAGCGGGTCCGAGACCATCTTCGAGCCGATCACCTTCTCGACGGTGAGCTCGCGGTCCTTGTACATCGCGTTCGGGTTCAGCTGTGCCCACTTGCGGAACGACACGCAGACGGCCGCCATCTCCTCCGGCGTCGACCCGGTGTCATGCATGTAACGCTGGTGGATGAGCGCCCCGATGGCGTTGAAGCTCATGCCGCTGGGCCGCTCCCACTCCTGGGGAATGCCGTTCAGCGTCAGCATGGTGACCATCTCATTGAGGTCGGCCGAGCCCCAGCGCTCGCACTGCAGCACGAGCACCGTGCGGGCGTGGCCGGAGGCGATCAGGCCGGAGGCGACGCGGACGGCGTTGTCGCTGGTCGACCCGCCGGAGTGGACCATGAAGCTGGACTTGGCCTTGCCGTTGCGGCCCAGCTCCTCCACCATGCGGCTGAACACCAGGTCCGCCTGATCGTCGAAGGAGTGCAGGCACGGGATGAGCATGATCGTGTCGACGTCGTCCGGGGTGACGTTCGCGTCCTGCATCGCCCGGTAGGCGACGTCGGTCAGGGCGCCGATGAAGGTCCGGTGCGGGAACTTGCCCGAGGGCAGCTCGCCCACTCCGATGAAGAGCGGATCGTTGTCTGCTCCGGCTTCGATCGTCAGTGGCCTGATCTCAGCAACATCAGCATCAGCCATCTGTTCTCTCCTCTCCGGATGCTCGCCGGGCGAGCATCACCTGTGTGAATCGCATGACCTCGTCGTCTCTCTGATTGCGCACCGAGTAGTCGACGCTCAGGGTCCCGTACTTCGGGTTGTCGCCTGCCTCGTGACCGACGACCTCCGCCCGCACCGACAGGGTGTCCCCTGCCAGCACGGGAGCCAGGGCCCGCAGACTGGTGATCTCCAAGAGCGCGACGATCGCGTCGCCGTAGTAACCGGTCATCCCCACGAGACCGACCGCGATGCTGAAGGTCAGCGGGCCGTGACCGATCCGCTCACCGAAGCGCGTGGCACCGGCCACCTCAGCATCCATGTGCAGCGGGTAGTAGTCGCCCGTCAGTCCTGCGAAGGCGATGAAATCCGCCGTCTCGACGGTGCGTCCTCGCGTGAGGATGATGTCGCCGAGTCGCAGGTCTTCGAACGTCCTGGGGGTTGGATCTCTGAAAGTCCGAGGATCAGTCATGACGAAACAATCATTTGTTCGAGCCTACGTTCTGGCTGATCCGTTTGTCAAGGTTGCCGTGGACACGAGACGTCCCTGCGACGCTGCCCCGGGCCGCTGAAACGGGTTCCTCGGGACCGCAGGAACCCGGAGCAAGTTTAGCTGCACTAACGCTTGTTTGCCGTGCGATATACGCTTGCGCCATGTCGACGAGCACGCCCACCGTCCTCTCCACTGGCCATCGCTTCCTCGAGGCGCCGCGCTGGCACGAGGGCGCCCTGTACGCCTCCGATTTCTTCAGCCAGCAGGTCCTGCGCTGGGACCCCGAGACCCACGTCACGACGGAGGTCTGCCACGTCGAGCAAATGCCCGCCGGCCTCGCCTGGGACCCCGAGGGCCGGTTGCACGTCGTCTCGATGCTCGACCGCCGCCTGCTTCGGCTCGGCCCAGATGGACTGACCGAGGTGGCCAATCTGTTCGAACACATGGACTGGCATGCCAACGATCTGGTCATCGACGCATCGGGACGAGCGTACGTGGGCAACTTCGGCTGGGACGAGGGCAGTGACCCGAAGATCCAGATGACCAGTCTGCTGCGGGTTGATCCTGACGGATCGATCCATGTGGCCGCCGAGGACCTCGTGTGTCCCAACGGCATGTCAATCCTGCCCGACGGGCGCACGCTCCTGGTCAACGAGACGTTCGCCGCGCGCGTGACAGCGTTTGACATCGACCCCGCCGACGGAAGCCTCAGCGGGCGGCGGGTGTGGGCGAGGTTCGCCGACGACCCCCCGGAGACACTGCCCGACGTCCTCGCGCTCGGCGTCATCCTTCCCGACGGGATGGCCCTCGACGCCGAGGGCGCGCTGTGGCTCGGCGACTGCCGTGGAGCTGGCTCGGCTCGGGTCGCCGAGGGGGGCGAGATCCTCGACTTCGTGTCGACGGGCGAACATGCGGCCTTCGCCGTCGCGCTGAGCGACGAACCGACTCCGGCCCTGTACCTGTGCGGGAACATCCCCTACGGCAAGGGCGACTGGACGACTCACAGCGAGGGCACGATGTACCGCCGCGAGGTCGAGGTGCCGCGCGCCGGGCGCCCCTGAACGCGAGCGCAAACCTCCTCCCCCTCAGCACCGCAGTTCAGGTAGGGTATTTGCACTAACGTTTGTTTTATTGAGGAGAGAAACCATGGGTCGTCTTGAGGGCAAAGTCGCTTTCATCACCGGAGCAGCTCGCGGTCAGGGACGGTCGCACGCCGTTCGCATGGCCGAAGAGGGCGCCGACATCATCGGTGTCGACATCTGCGAGCAGATCGACAGCGTTCCCTACGAGCTGGGGACGATGGAGGAGCTCGAGGAGACCCAGAGTCTCGTGGAGAAGCTCGACCGCCGGATGGTCATCGCCAAGGCTGATGTCCGCAGCTTTGATCAGCTGAAGTCAGCCGTCGATACGGGCGTCAGCGAACTCGGCCGCCTCGACATCGTCAGCGCGAACGCGGGCATCTGGTCCGCCGCCCCCTTCATGGACATGACGCGTGAGATGTACGACGACATGATCGACGTGCAGATGAACGGTCCCTACAACACCTGCCAGGCCGTGGTCCCCGTGCTCGTCGACCAGGGCCAGGGCGGGTCGATCGTGATCACCAGTTCCACCGCCGGTCTGAAGGGCTTCCCCAACCAGGTCCACTACAACATGGCCAAGCACGCCGTGGTCGGCCTGATGCGGTCCCTCGCCAACGAGCTGGCCCCGCACATGATCCGCTGCAACAGCATCCATCCCAGCTCGACGTTCACCAAGATGATCGACAACGCCGCGATCTGGGCCGCGTTCGCGCCAGGTGTGGAGAACCCGACGGTGGCCGACTTCGGCGACACCTTCCAGGCGATGAACCTCCTCCCCGTGATGTGGGCCGAGGCGATCGACATCTCCAACGCTCTGGTCTATCTGGCCTCTGACGAATCGCGCTACGTCACCGGGGTGACGCTTCCGGTCGACTCCGGCTTCATGGTCAAGGTCTGATCAGACGCAATGGCCTGCACCTCCGTTTGACGGCTAAGCAGGCCATTGCGTTCCGGCCCGCGTGGAGGCGGTCTAGAACTTATCCAGCGTGACCTTGACAGTCAGTAGGAGCAGGTCTACGTTTCGTAAAACTAACGATAGTTTTTTCCGCTGAGGGTTGCGGAGAGGATCTGTCAAAAGTAACATTGACGGGAAGCTTGCACGTAGTCCGAGCACCGAGTGGAACCGGTATGTGGAGGGCTCGCTCAGACCTCGGGTCGCCGAAGCATCAGCGGTCCGCAGGGCCCGTTCGAGTGCTCCGCCAACGGTGATCTGTTCGTCTGCGCGGTCGGCGAAGCCGGAGAGAGGGAAGAGTGAGTTCGTTAGAGGGCGTTTCGCCGGCGGCTGAGGTCGTCGGCGGCAGCAATGAGAGGGTCGCGCTCCGTGTCCGCGGGGTGTCGAAGACTTTTCCGGGTGTCCGCGCGTTGTCCGACTTCGATTTGGATGTGCGCGCGGGTACCGTCCACGCGCTGCTCGGGCACAACGGCTGCGGAAAATCGACCTTGATCAAGGCGCTCGCGGGGGTTCATGCTCCCGATCCAGGCGGACAGGCTTGGATCGATGGTGAGGAGTTGGAGCTCGGCGATGCGAAGGACGCGATCGCGAAGGGTCTGCGCTTTGTCCACCAGGAGTTGGGCATCATTCCCGAGCTCGGGGCTGCCGACAACATCGGGTTCACCTTGGGCTATGAGCGCAACCGTTTTGGTCAGATTGACTGGTCCCGGCAGGGCCGGCGGACCACTGAACTGCTGGAGCAGTTCGGCTTTGAGATGGATCCGTGGCGGCCGCTGTCGGAGGCGTCACCGCCTGAGCGGGCGGCCGTGGCGATCGTACGGGCGGTCGCCGGCTGGCAGCACGGGAGTGGTGTGCTCATTCTTGATGAGCCGACCGCGGCGCTGGCCAAGCACGAGGTCGAGCAGCTGTTTCGTCTCATCCGGGAGGTCAAGGCCACCGGGACGGCGGTGCTTCTGGTGTCTCACCGCCTCGACGAGGTCATGACGGTCGCTGACCACGTGACGGTGATGCGTGGTGGTGTGACGGTATGGGACGGCGACCTCAAGGACACGTCGATGAGTCGGCTCGTTCACCTCATCGCGAACACCGCGGCGGATGAGGCGGCCGCGACTGCACCGACGGCTCAGGCGGTCGCTGCGTCGTTCACTTCCGCGCCGGTGGTGGCCCAGGTGCGGGGGCTCAAGAGTCGCTATCTCCACGGGATTGACCTGGCCGTGCGAGCTGGCGAGGTCGTCGGGGTGTGCGGGCTGCTTGGGTCAGGCCGTGAGGAGCTTCCGTACATCATGGCGGGAGATCTCACCGACGGTGTCGAGGGCTTGTTCACCATCGACGGACATGAGTACACCGAGCTCGATGTCGATATGGCGCGCGAAGCCGGGATCGCCCTGGTCCCGGCTGACCGAGCGCGTGAGGGAATCTTCGATCTCTTCACCGTCGGTGAGAACGTCTCGATCGCTGCGCTGCCATCGCTGCGCCAAGCACGGGTCGTGCCCAAGGGAGCGGAGAAGAAGTTCGTCCGTCGCTGGCTGGAGTCGGTGCACGCCGACGCGGCGACCTCGGCGAGACCGATCACCACACTGTCTGGCGGGAACCAGCAGAAGGCTGTGCTTGCTCGCTGGCTTTCGGTGTCTCCCAAGCTGCTCGTGCTCTCTGAGCCGACGGCTGGGGTGGATATCGGAGCGCGGATGATCTTGTACGAGGAGATCAAGCGTCGCGCGAAGGAAGGTCTCGGGGTCTTGATGGCCTCATCGGACGTCGAGGATCTTCTGGCGTCGTGTGACCGAGTGGTGGTGCTGCGTGACGGCCACATCTCTGGAGAATTTGTTGGAGCTCAGATGACAAAAGCATCGATTCTTAGCGCTGTGGAGGGAGTTGGAGTTGACCAGTAAAGTTGAACCGCCTGTGACGCCCGTCGAGCCTGTGTCTGGAGAGGCACTGGCCGGCGCGGCTGCCCAGCGCGGCACTGCAACAACAAGTCCGAGGCCGGAGAAGCCGGCTTGGCGTCGCTTCTTTGCGTTCTCGAACATCGGGATCGTGTACGTCGAGATCGCGATCATCATCCTGTTTTCGCTCTGGGCTCCCCATACGTTCCCGACGGTCACGACGATCAAGTCGATCCTGAACCAGAACGCCATCTCGGGACTTATCGCTCTCGCACTGGTCGTACCGCTTTCAGCTGGGGTGTTTGACCTGTCGGTCGGTAATCTCATGGGTCTCGCCAACGTCTTGGTGGCGTGGCTGCTCATCAACAAGGGCATGGCGATCCTGCCGGCGATCCTGATCACCGTGGCCGCTGGCCTCGCTTTGGGCATCTTCAACGCGATCGTCGTGGTGAACGCCAAGATCGATTCGTTCATCGGAACCCTGGCCACCGGCTCGCTGTTCGCTGCCGTGGTCTCGCTCCTGTCGAACAATCAGTCGATCATCGGTAACAAGCTGAACGGCTCGTTCGGGAACATCGCCACGACGAACATCGGCGGAATTCAGTTGCCCGTGATCCTCATGGTCGTCGTTGCGTTGGTTCTCTGGTTCCTGCTCAAGTACACCGTGATCGGTCGGCGCCTGTACGCCGTCGGGTTCAACGAACGCGGCGCCAGCCTCACCGGTATCCGCGTGAATCGCGTGAAGTTCATGTCGTTGATCGTGTCCGGGGTCGTCTGCGGTATCGCCGGTGTTCTGCTGGCCTCACAGGTCAGCTCCGGTTCCCCCGACATCGGTCCGCCGTATCTGCTTAACGCGTTCGCTGCGGCGTTCCTCGGCGCCACCCAGTTCGGCGGGCGCTTCAACGCCTGGGGGACGATCCTCGCGGTCATCCTGCTCGGAACCGGCACCACTGGTCTCGTGCTTGTCGGCGCCCAGCCCTGGGCCCAGAGCATGTTCAGCGGAGTGGTGCTGCTGGTCGCACTCGGCGCGAGCAACCTCGAACGCGCAATCGAAGCACGGGCATGGGTCCGAGCACGCGCACGCGGCGCCGCAGCCGCAGAAACACCCGCGCCGGCAACCTGAGCCGCGACGGCTCACTCCTGGGAGCGGCGGCGAGGATCTGGCGCTCGATAAAAGGTGAACCGGGGCCCCTCGCGTGTGTCGAGGGGCCCCATCTGCTTCCGGTGGGCGTTCGCTCGCTACTTCTGGCGGGGCTTCGGGGCCGCTAGCCCATTGAGAATGAGGTCGGCAAAGCCGTCCCCGGCTTCGTCAGCGCTCAGATCACCATCGGGCTGATACCAGCGGTAGGTCCAGTTCACCATCCCGATGACACTGTGGGCGAGAAACCACGCCGGCTTGTCGGAGACGAGCGTCCCGTCCCCCAGTCCGTCGCTGATGATCTCGCGGATGCTGCGGTAGTAGTCGCGGCTCCATTTCGTCATGCGCGCGGTCCACTCAGGCGTCGTTCCCTCGAGGCGCGCGGGATCCTCTTGAAGGAAGACGAACATGTGGGGATAGTTCGCGTCATAGGAGCGCATCAGCAGCTTGAGGATGGCTCGTAGCTTCTCAGCCGGCGGCAACTCACCACGCCTCACGTTCACTGCGTCGGCGACGTTGGCCGTCACCACGCGCTCGACCACGGCTTGGAAGAGCTCCTGCTTGCTGGCGTAGTAGTAGTAGATGGTGGCCGGGTTCCGGTCGAGTTCGAGCGCGACGTCTTTGAGCTTTGCGCCGTGATACCCCTTCGCACGGAACACGGTCGCGGCGGCGTCGAGCAGTTCCTTGCGTCGCTCTTCGTAAACCTCGCCCGACTCCTTACGCGCACTCATGCGCCGGAGCCCCAGATTGGTCCCCGTGTCGCTCGACGGCTTGTCGTGCTTCCCGTTCTTGTCGCTCATCGTCGCACCACTCGAATCGCATCCTATCTGGCGGGGCTGTCGCCAGACATTGATCGCCACCGGTGCTGAGTAGCATGGCGCCCATGGCTCAGGGGGATCCTCCCAGCCGACGCAAGCGCGAGTCCGAGGTCCTCAGCGCCGCCGTCGAGGTGTTTCGCAACAAGGGCTACGCTGCCGCCACGATCCAGGACATCGCCGAGCATGTCGGCGTCCTGAAGGGCAGCCTCTACTACTACATCCGCTCCAAGGAAGAGCTCCTGTCGCGGATCTTCGACGAGATCAACGCCGAAGCTCGGGCCATCCTCGTCGACGTGACCCAGATGCACGACGTACCCGCGCTTGAGCGACTTCGGGTGTACATCGAGCGCTACACGTACTGGTACCTCACCCACCTCGAGCGAGTCGGCCTGTACTTCAGCGAGTGGCGTCACCTTACGGGAGATCTGCTCGACAAAGAGCTCGCGCGCCGGGCGGAATTCGAGACGTTCATCAGCGGGTTGATCGACGAAGCGAAGTCCGACGGATGCGTGCCCTCGGAGCTCCCGTCGCGTCATGCCACCTTTTTCCTGCTTGGCGGGGTGAACTCGGCGGCGACCTGGTACGACCCGGACGGGGTTGATTCGCCTACCTTGATCGCCGAATCCTTCGCACGCATGGCGGTGGGGCTCCTCACCCAGCCGTGAGCGCGCACGGCTCGCTGAACTTCGAGCTTGGTGTCTGCCCGTTGACAGTCATCGCGGCTGGCGGTACCTTGAATTCAAACGTCGTTTGAATTTGAGGCTGGGAGAGTTCGTTTGTCGGGCAAGCACTCTGATGTGGACGTGGTCGTCGTCGGCGCCGGGTTCGCGGGTCTGCGGGCGCTGCACTCACTTCGTGCGCAGGGCCTGCACGTTGTTGTTCTCGAGGGCGCTCGGGGTATCGGCGGGGTGTGGTACTGGAACCGATATCCCGGCGCCCGCTGCGACATCGAGAGCTACGACTACTCCTACGGATTCTCCCCGGAACTCGACCAGGAGTGGCGATGGACCGAGCGCTACGCCCGGCAGCCCGAGATCCTGCGTTACATCGAGTACGTCGCCGATCGCTTTGACCTGCGGCGTGACGTGCATCTGGATCGTCGGGTGTCGCGCGCTTCATGGGAGCAGAGTGGCCAGCGCTGGAACGTCGAGACCGAGCAGGGCGACACATACTTCGGCCGCTTTCTCGTCTGGGCGGTGGGGAACCTGTCAGCGACCAAGCGCCCCGAGCTTCCAGGGCTCGCCGAATTTCCCGGACGCGTTCTGCACACCGCGCAATGGCCGCACGAAGCGGTGGATGTCAATGGGCTGGCCGTCGGTGTCATCGGCACCGGTTCCTCAGGCATGCAGTCCATCCCCATCCTCGCCCAGAGCGCTGCTCATCTCACCGTGTTCCAGAGGACACCCAACTTCAGCGTTCCGGCTCGACACCGGCTGATCAGCGACGCGGACGACGCGAAGATCAAGGCCGATTACGCCGCCCGCCGCCAGCGGATTCTGGCGTCTCCCACCGGTCTCGGATTTCGGCCCCGCCCGGAATTGGCCCTCGATGTGTCGCCGGCTGAACGCAACGCGGCTTTCGAGACGGCCTGGGACGGGGCCGGCTTTGGCTTCGCGCTGACTTTCCGCGACCTGCTCATCGACGAGCGGGCCAACGACACCGCAGCAGACTTCATCCGTGCCAAGATCGCCTCCGCTGTTCGCGATCCGGAGACCCGTAAACAGCTCACCCCGGAGGGGTATCCGTTCGGCGCTAAACGCCCAGTCGTCGATGACGGCTACTTCGAAACCTTCAATCGCGACAACGTGTCGCTCGTTGACATCCACGACGACCCGCTCCTCCGGATCACCCCCACCGGCATCGAACTCGCCAGCGGTGCGAGCCATCCGCTCGACGTCATCGTGCTGGCGACCGGATTCGACGCGCTGACGGGGTCACTGCTCAACCCCGAGATCGTCGGCCGTGACGGCGTGACCCTGGCCGAGAAGTGGGCAAACGGACCGGTGACGCACATGGGTCTTGGCATGCGCGGGTTCCCGAACATGTTCGTGATCGCCGGCCCAGGCAGCCCTGCCCTTCTCATCAACGTGCTCGTCGGGATCGAGTTGCACGTCGACTGGCTCGCGCGACTGATCCGGAACATGGAGCACACGGGCGCGTCAGTCGTCGAGGTCGAGGAGCCGGCCGAGCAGATGTGGGGCGAGCACATCAGCGAGCTCGCCTCACAGACTCTGTACACGCGCGCGCGTAGCTACTACATGGGAGATGAGGTTCCGGGCAAGCCCCGGGGTTTCATGATGTACAGCGGCGGCTTGCGCCGGTATCGAGCGTTGCTGGAGAAGTGCGCCGACGACGGTTATGAGGGCTTTACCTTCGACGTCCGAAACTCGTCAACCACCACCGATGACCGGAGCCTCCAGACACGATGAGCACCGTCTCCAACGGGGCGCCTCCGGCGTCCGGCACCATCACCACCGATACGCCGATCGGGTTTGAACTCATCGGCGTCAAGAAGCGCGCTGTCGTCCAGCTGATGGGCTCACGGGTATGGGGTCGTTTCAACCCCAATCACTGGGATCCGGTCTACGCCCATAAAACCGGACTGCCCGCGCCCATTCAGACCGGTGAGATGTCAAGCGCGTACATCTCGGAGATGTGCGTCAACCACTTCGGCGCAAACTTCTTCCGCGGATCGCGGGTCATGTGCAAGTACGTGGCCTCGACCATCGCGGACGAGGTGATCTCCACCCACGGCGTGGTCACTGACAAGGTGCCCAAAGGCTGTGGTTATCGATTCACCGTCGAGGTCTGGGCGAGCAACGAGGCGGGAGAGAAGAAGACCGTGGGTACCGTGGAGGTCGACGTCGATGTCTGAGCAACCGCCGAGGACGGATGCGTTGAGGCCGATGACCTCGATCCAGATCCAGCAGACCGAGGAGTTCGTGACGAGCCTCGCCGAAGCCTCCGAGCCCTACTGGGACATGGTGCAGATCGGCGATGAACTCTCACGTGACCTGCATCTCTCTCCGGAGCTGGTGATCCTCTACGCGGATGGGGTCGAGGACTTCAACCCATGGTACGAGGGATGGCGCATGAACACCTGGAAGTCTGATGGCGCCTCGCCGTTCGGCCCCGCGATCGTTCCGCCGCTGCTGATCTCTCACTTCGTGCTGTCGGTGCAATTCGATCACACCAAGCCTTTCGCCGTGGGCTCGATCCACACGTTCCACGATACGACCCTGCATGCGCCGATCTCTGTCGGTGCAACGGTGCGGATTCTCACGCGCGCGACGGATAAGTTCGTCAAGCGCGACCGACGCTACGTCCGCCACGAGGTCACAGTCACCGACGTGGAGAGTGGTCAGCTGTACCTCACCGAACTCCGGGACATCCTGTCGCGATGATCGTCTCCGACGGTCGCGAGATCCCGCTCTCCCTAGCCAGGTGAACACGCTGCAGATCGATTCAGACGCGGCCGTGCTGGCGGCCCGGTTTGCCAGGCTCGGCATCCCCCGCCACGATCAGCTGGGGGTACTCAGGGCTCGAGCGACGCTGGAGCGCGTGACCCGACTGCAGCCACCCCCGGTAGCCGTGGCTGAGGTCCGCGACTGTCTACTCCCAGGTGCGACCGGTCGCCTACCCGCACGGGTCTACGAGTCCGCCCCAGACCCCGATGGACCGCTGGTTATGTATATCCACGGCGGAGGCTGGGCGCTGGGATCGATCGCCGTTGCGGACGGGCCCTGTCGACAACTCGCCGTGGCCAGCGGCTGCCGCGTGGTCTCGCTCGGCTACCGCCTGGCCCCGGAGACGCCCTTCCCAGGACCGCTCGAGGACTGCCTCGCGGCCGCCCGCGCGCTCATCGACGATCCGACGATCGCTGGAGCGCCAGCGTTTTCGGGCCTTGCGCTCGTCGGTGACAGCGCCGGGGGCAATCTTGCCGCCGCCACGACGCTCGTCCTGCGCGATGACCGGCCTGGCGCGGTGAGCGCACAGGTGCTTCTCTACCCATGCCTGGCGCCGGCCGATGGCAGTCCCTTTGCCTCTTATTCCCAGCACGCAGAGGCACCGCTGATGACTGCCCGCGAGCTTGCCTGGTTCTGGGAGCTGTACGTGCCGGATTCACACGCGCTCACCGATCCTCGCGCCGCCCCCCTGCTGGCTGAGGATTTCTCGGGGCTGCCCCCGACGACGATTCTGCTTGCGGGTCAGGATCCCCTGCATGACGAGGGCGTGGCGTACGCCGAGCGGCTGCGCGAAGTGGGGGTGCGCACCGAGCTGCGAACGTGGCCGGGGCAACCGCACGGTTTCTGGTGGATGGGTGCCGCGCTGTCTCGCGCGACGGAGGCCACCGAGTCGATCGCCGCTGCGCTACGGGAATGTCCGTCGGTCGCACTGGCCGATGAAACGGTCGGAGGAGGATGGAATGACCTTGCAGGCGCCTGAGGCGCGTCGCGCGGCACTCGAGGCTCACTACACGCCGTGGACGGGCGCGACGATCTGGGGTGCCCTGGACCGAGCGGTCGAGCGGTACGCGGATCAGCCGTTGGTGATGACCGACGAGTCGGAAGTGACCTACCGCGAGGTGCAGGAGCGTTCACGACGGATTGCAGCCGGACTCGTCGCGCTCGGCATCGAGCCGGGCGAGCACGTTGCGCTTGTGATGGCCAACTATCCAGATTTTGCCGCGGTGAAGTTCGGGATCGCCCGGGCCGGAGCGGTGTGTATACCAATCAACTTCCTCTATCGAGCCCGGGAACTGGCCTACGTGCTGAACCAGTCAGACGCCAAGCTGCTCATCACGATGGATCACTTTCGCGATCTCGACTACGCGGCGGCGCTGGATGAGCTGTCCCCGGGCTGGGAGTTCGGGGATGTCAGCGACGGGCTGCCCGCACTCGAGCGCGTTGTCGTGTTCGACCCTGAGGGCGACGTGCGCAGTGACGCGATGAGCCTCGCCGACCTCGAATCGCTGGCATCTGAGTCGACACTGACCGAGGTCGCCCGACGCGAGGCCGAATCAGATCCCAGCCGTCTGTCCGACATCCTCTATACCTCGGGGACGACCGGTGAGCCCAAGGGGGTGATGATCACCCACGACCAGGTCGTCCGGGTTTCTTACGGAGCCGCGTATGACCGTGCGCTCGAGGAGGGCCGACGCCTCATCTACCCCATGCCCATGTACCACGTGTTCGGCTACATGGAATGTCTGATGGCCGTGCTGTTCGTCGGTGGAGCGGTGCTGCCCCAAGTCGTCTTCGATGCACCGACAATGCTGCGCACTATCGAGCGACGAAGGGTCAACGAGGTGGTTGCCGTGCCCGCCGTTACCCTGCCGCTGCTGGCCGAGGCGCGGCGCGGCGCGTACGACATCTCGTCTGTGCACACCGTCTTCTCATCGGGTGGGGTGGCTCCGCAATCGATCTGGTCCCAGATCCGAGACGTGTTCGGCGAGTCGGTCGCGATCACCACCGGCTACGGAATGACCGAGACGACCGCGACGACCTTCTGCACTCGGCCCGAGGACGACCCGCGACTCCTCGTCGAGACCAACGGGCATCTGCGCCGGGCCGGGGTAGCCGGAGCACCGGAGCTCGACAGCCTGCTGGTCGTCTACAAGGCTGTGGACCTGGTCACCGGCGAGGAGGTCGCGTCGGGGGAGCCGGGCGAGCTGCTCGCAAAGGGGCCGATTGTCACCTCCGGCTACTACCGCAAACCCGAGGAGACCGAGCGCGCCTTCACCCCCGACGGCTGGCTGCGGACCGGTGACGTGGGCACCCTGGACGACGCCGGCAACCTGCGGCTGACCGGCCGGGTCAAGGAGACGCTCAGGGTCGGAGGCGAGATGGTGATGCCGCGCGAGATCGAGGCTGTGCTCGAGCAGCATCCGGGAGTGCTGCAGGCCTATGTCTGCGGCATCCCACACGAGCGCATGGGTGAGGTGGCATGTGCGTTCGTGATCGCCGCCGACCCTGACCAGCTTCCTGATCTCGACGAGCTCCAGGCGATATGCCGCGTCGAGCTCGCGTCGTTCAAGGTTCCGCGGAACATCTTCGTGGTGAGCGTTGACGAGCTGCCGACCACGGTGACCGGTCGGGTGCAGAAGTTTCGCTTGTCTGAGCTCGGCGCGCGACGGGTGGAGCAGCTCTCCCGCGGGACGGCCGTCGACCGGGCCGCAGGGCTCGGAGCGAGCTGATGACCCGAATTGCGATGGTGACGGGCGCCGCGCGTGGGATCGGACGGGCCGTCGCGGAGCGACTGGCCGCCGACGGATTTGACGTCGTGGCCGTCGACCTGGATGCCACGGCCTGCGAGCAGACAGTCTCCGCCGTACGCGCCGGCGGCCAACGAGGGACAGCGATTGCCGGCGATGTGTCCGATGCAGCCGTCGTCGCGACAGTCGTCGGCCAGGCCGTCGCGGAGCTCGGGCCACCGACCATTCTGGTCAACAACGCAGGAATCCTCCGTGAGGGGCTCGTCGCCAAGACCGAGCTGTGCGATTGGCAGACGCTGCTCGACGTGAATCTAACCGGCACCTTCCTCATGTCCCGCGCCGTGGCCCCGCACATGCGCGAGGCGGGATGGGGTCGGATCGTCAACCTGTCCTCGATCGGCGCCCGCGGGTTGATTGGCCTCGGCGGCTACGGCGCCGCCAAGGCCGGCGTTGAGGCGCTCACCAAGACCCTTGCGATCGAGCTCGGCCGTCACGGGGTCACGGTGAACGCCGTGGCTCCCGGGTTCATTGCGACCGAGATGAACCGCGGTCTCGCGGAGCGCTCGGGCCGGACCTACGACGCACTGGAGGCGCAGATGGTCGTTGACGTCCCGGTCGGCCGGCCCGGGACCCCGGAGGACATCGCCCACGTTGTTTCGTTCTTCGTCGACGAGCGATCCAGCTTCATCAGCGGTCAGGTGCTTTCCGCCAGCGGGGGCGCCTGACCCGTTCGCGTCGCGGTCTGCGGCGCACCGGGCTCAGATCGGAATGCTCTTCACCGCCCGGAGGTCGATCTTACCCGTCGGTGTCATCGGCAGCGACGAGACGAAGCTCACGATGCGTGGCTTTCGGTAGGAGCCGAGCTCCTTCTCGACCGCCGTCCTGATCATCTCGGTGGTCACCGAGGACTCAGCTGAGGTAACTACGACCGCCCGGACCGATTCGCCCCAGACCTCATCCGGCGATCCGACAACGGCGACCTCGGCCACTCCGGGCATATTGGCGATGACGCGCTCGATCTCGGCCGGGAAGATGTTCTCTCCCCCGGAGATGATCATGTTCTTGATCCGGTCCACGATGTAGACGTAGCCGAGGTCGTCCCAGACCGCTCCATCTCCGCTGTGCACCCAGCCGTCGCGGAGCAGAGTCTGGGTTTCTTCGGGCTTATTCCAGTAACTCAGCATGTTGTTGGAGCCGCGATGGCAGAGTTCCCCCGGCGTGACCCCGTCGCGCGGCACCAGCGCGCCTGACGGATCGATGATCTTGATCTCGCTCTCAAGAGCAGGACGGCCACACGAGCGCAGCAGCTCCGGTCTCTCGCCGGCGAGCGCCGCACGGTGGGCCGCAGGCCCGAGCGTCGTACCGGTGCCGAACTCGGACATCCCCCAGATTTGAAGCAGCTCCGCATTGAACAGGTCAGCCGCACTGCGGATGACCTCCTCGCCCATCCGGGCCCCGCCGTAACCGACGAGGCGAACGGAGGGCGTCTTGGTGCCGGTGGTGCGTAGGACCTCAAGGAGCCGTGGGAGCATCGTCGCGATACAGAAGAATCCGGTGACCCCCCAGTCGTTGATTACCCGCACGGTCTCCTCGGCGTCGAAGTTGGTGACGACGACCGGCCGACCGAGACAGAGATGGGCCAGCGGCATGTACCCGGTGACATGGAAGAACTGACCCAACATCATGAAGACATCGTCCTCGGTGATGCGCTGAGCCGCCATGTAGTTGAGCATGTTCCCGGCGTAGGAGGCCTGGCTGTGCACCGCACACTTCGGGACGCCCGTCGTACCACCGGTGGAAACCGCCAGATAGGGTTCGCTCAGCAGCGAATCCGGGGCCGGCAGCGGTGAGAGTATCCCCATATCCGCGCTATTGACCTCTTCGAGAAGCGCTTCGTACGCCGAGCTCGTACCCGTGTGCCACTCGATCCAGCGGGCGTCTGGCGCTCCCTCGCGCAACCGCTGCGCGTCCTCGGCGAAGTCTGTGTCGTAGAAGACCACCGAGGGGCTTGCCGCCTGCAGGGCGAGGATGTTCAAGGCGTGCGCCTGACGCCAGTTGAGCGGGAAGAGCAGCGTCCCGCTGGCCGCGCAGGCCAGATAGATCTCGATGTACTCGAGCCGGTTCTGACTGAGCACGGCGATGCGCTCGCCGCGACCTGCACCAAGAAGGTCCTGGAGGCCGTGGGCGAGGTGCCGAGTCCGCGTCGCCAGCTCTGCGAACGTGCGCGATATCCCCAGATGTGGGTCGATCAGGGCGACTGCGTCGGGCTGTGACCAGCTCGTCTTGGTGGCCCATTCGGCGAAGTTCTTCACCGTGCTGTCTCTCCTTATGGACGGTAAGAGACGGCGAATGCTGTCGTCTCCTCTCCCGTTCGAGAACATACTCCTTGCTCGCCAACTCGTCAACGTTCAATTTGACGACGGATCGAACATCTGCCACCCTGAGCTCTCCAGGGCATACGCCTGCAGCCCACCAACCCGGAGTCACCACCTTGAAGGTGTACGAAGCGATGGCGCACGCATTTGAGGCAGAGCGCGTTGAAACGCTCTTCTCTCTGATGGGCGACGCCAACATGTATTGGATGTCATCCCTGACGGCGCTCGGTGTTCGGAACGTCCACGCTCGTCACGAGAACGCCGCGGTGGCGATGGCCGACGGGTACGCCCGCGCCACCGGCAACGTCGGGGTCGCCACCGTCACCAGCGGGCCCGGGCTGATGCATGCCGGGAATGCGCTGACCGCGGCTGCCCGCTACGGAACCCCGATGGTTCTGTTCGCTGGGGACACGGTCCCGGGAGATACCTCGGCGTTGCAGTATCTGGATCACCGAGCCCTGGCCAACACCTGCGGAATCCATTGTGAGGCCGTCGTCTCCGCCGGGCGCGCCCTGGACTCGGTGCGGGCTGCGTTTGATCGTGCCCGAAGCCTCCGCGAGCCGGTCCTGTTGAGCGTTCCGATGAACATCCAGGACGAGACCCTTCCGTTCGAGTACAGCTATCAGCCCTCACCCGTCCGCGGCGACCTCGAAGCGACGGTGCCGACCGCCGACGCGCTCCACGACGCGGCTGAGCTGATCGCCTGTTCAAGCCGCCCGATCATCCTGGTTGGCGATGGCGCGCTGACGGGTGGCGCGCTTGATGCAGTTGTTCAGCTAGGCGACCGCATCGGAGCGCTCTACGCGACGACGCTTCGGGCCAAGGGGGCGCTCGGCGACTCGGAGTGGAGCATCGGAGTCGCTGGTGGGTTCTCCCGTCCGGGAGCGGAGGCTGTGTTCGGAGAGGCAGATCTGGTGATCGGGGTCGGCGCGAGCATGAACCACTTCACGCGCCGAGAGGGGCATCTGTTCTCGCAGGCGCGGACGATCCAGATAGCGGACCGGCCAGCTGCGGCCGTTCGCGGAGCCGAGCCGGTGAACCGTTTCCTTCATGGAGATGCCCGTCACACCGTCGAGCTGCTGGATGAGCTGCTTGCCGCGGCCGATGTGCAGAACAGCGGATTCAGGTCCTCCTTCACGCCGCAAGCCTGGGACCCCTACGCCGACGCGGTCAGAGCGAGTGATCCGGCTAACGGAATGGATCCCCGCGAGCTGATCGAACAGCTCGAGGCGGTCATCCCCGATGGGGCCATGATTGTGAGTGGCGCGGGCCATTTCTGGTCATTCGTGGCTCGCGGTCTGACCGGCCGTGGCGGGCGGCGCTACATGTACTGCCTCGGCTTCGGCTCCATCGGGCAGGCGCTGCCGGTTGCCATCGGGGCGCAGATAGGACGGCCTGATTCCCCGATCGTGGTGATCGACGGCGACTCCAGCATTCTCATGCATCTTGTGGAACTCGACACCGCGGTTCGTTCGGGCTGCCACCTACTGACCGTCGTGATGGACGACGACGCTATGGGAGCCGAGTTGCACAAACTTAATCTCAAGGGCGTGCCCTCAGAAGATGCGCTGGTGCTGACCCCGGACCTGGCGCGAATCGCCGAGGGCCTCGGTGCGGTCGGCCGGCTCGCTCGGACCAGCGAGGATCTCGTGAGCCAACTTGACGCCTTCGATTGGCGGTCGGTCTGTCTGATCGACGCCAAGGTAACGCGTGAGATCGTCGACGTGTCAGCGGTGATGGGGAATGAGGTTGCGCTCACCGCCTGACGCCGCCTTGCGGCCATTTACGGGGCGAAGAGGTCCGGGCCGAGCTCGTCAATCCCGGCGCGCCCGGAGAGTGCGAGGGCGATGTCTAACTCTCGACGCAGGATCTCGAGCACGTCAGCGACACCCGCCCGGCCGTCAACGGCCAGTCCCCACCAGTAGGGTCGTCCGATCAACACGGCCCGAGCACCAAGCGCGAGCGCTCTGAGCACGTCGACCCCGCGGCGGACACCACCGTCCAACAGGATCTCCAGATGGTTTGGCGATCCAGCGATGACCTTGGGAAGTGCCCTGATCGACGCCTCGACCCCGTCCAGCTGCCGGCCGCCATGGTTCGAGACGATGATGCCGTCGGCGCCGGCATCGGCGGCCCGGGTCGCGTCAGCTGCCGTCAGGATGCCCTTGACCACCAGCTTGTGGGGCCAGATTTGGCGCAGCCACGACAGCTCTGACCAGGTTTGGGCGGGATTCGTCAGCTTCGTGTTCGCATAGGTCATCAGCGCCATCCCGTTCCCGTCCGGGATGACACCCTCGAAGTTCTTGAATGTGATCTCGGGACCCGAGAACAGATGCGCGACCCACCACGGATGCCGCGCCCCCTCATACAGGTTGCGCAGCGTGTACTGCGGAGGCACCCCCATCCCATTGGCCAGATCGCGCTCCCGGACGCCGACGAGCGGAACGTCGACGGTGATGACGAGAGTCGTGTATCCGGCCACCCGGGCCCGGTCCACGAGCCGCTCGACGACGTTGCGGTCGCTCCAGAGATACAGCTGAAACCACAGCGGGCCAGACGCCGCACGAGCGATCTCCTCGACGGAGAACGCTGACGCGGAGCTGGCGACGTAGACCGTGCCGGCGTCACCCGCACCGGCCGCGGCCTCGAGGTCGCCAGCCCGATGAACCAGTCGCTGCATCCCGGTGGGTGCCAAGATCACCGGCAGACTCAGCTCGTCACCCAGAACCGTCCTCGCGGTGTTGCGCTGACTGACATCGACGAGGGTTCTCGGGTAGATCGGACGCTCGCGGAACGCCGCTTCGTTCTCCTGCATTGTCACTTCGTCGCCCGCCGCGCCGGCGACGAAGTCATAGATGAACCGCGGAAGACGCCGCCGTGCCAGCCGCTCATAGGCTCGAACCGACTGAGGCGGCGTCGGTTTCAGGCCCGCGACCCGGTCAGACAACTGCACGGCGAGACCGTATCGCCGAACCAGGTGGATGTCAATGCTGTCGTTGACGCTGCGACGGTCCTCGCAAAGTTGCGTCAATGATCAATTTGACAAGCGCGCGCAGCTGCGTCAAGCTCGCGTCAACGAGCGTGTGGATGAGCCGCCCGGGTCGTGTTGGGGCTCCGTTCGGCGACACTGTCGACGCTCAAAGCTAACGTTTGTTTTTGCGGGAGAAGTGAGATATTCTGCCCACCCGAGGTCGTCGGATTAGGGACCCGGCGAAATGGTTAATCGCACCGTCCGGCCCATCGGGGCGACGGATGAGGAGAGAGGTTTTTCGTGAAAATTTCGACGCAATGGCAGCGCTGTACGCTCGCCGTGCTGGTGGCCGTGGGTGCCGCGGTCATGCTGGCCGCCTGTGGCTCCAGTTCCAGCTCCCCCGCAAGCAGCTCCAGCTCAGGGGGCTCAACCAGCGCCAGTGGCACGTCCAAGGTCGTCTCCACAGCCAAGGCGGCGATCGCGTCCTACACCAAGGCACCGACGGCCATCGCGCCAACCGTGCCGATCACCAAGGCGATTCCAAAAGGCAAGACGATCGTCTACGTGAACTGCGGGGCGACGGCATGCACGACCGCCGGGGACGCCCTCACCGCTGCCGCGAAGTACCTCGGCTGGAACGTGAAGGACATCGAAGCCGTCCCGACCCCGCAGGGGATCCAGAACGCATTCGCTGCAGCCATCAGGATCCATCCTGCCGCCGTCCTCTCCGCTGGATTTGGAAGTACGCAATACCCCGAGCAGCTCAAGCAGCTCAACGCATTGAAGATCCCGGTGCTGTCGGAGACCGGCACTGACAACACGGGCCAGAACGGCATTACATTGCAGATTCTGCCCGTCAGCGCAACTGAGAAGGCCGGCCGGATCCTCGCGAATCAGGCAATCGTCACCAGCGGCGGCTCGGGCACCATCGGGGTCGTTCAGCTCTCGGGCTACCCGAGTCAGACGTTCCTGGCCAACGCCTTCACCAGCGAGATCAAGAGCAAGTGCCCAGCCTGCACCACCAAGACCCTGCCCGTGACTCCCTCCGACATCGGGACCACGGCAGCGTCGAAGATCTCCAGCTGGCTGGTGGCGAACCCGACCATCAAGCAGGTGTTTTTCACCTACGACGCGCTGGCCGTTGGCTTGCCAGCCGCGGTCAAGGGCACCGGGGGCGCCTACCCTGACACGTACTCCTGGGCGCCCGACCAGACCGGCGTCGAGGCGCTTCAAATCGGGCAGCGTACCGCCTCAATCCCGCTCTGTTACAACGAGGTCGGCTACCAGTGGGCTGACGCTCTGGCCCGCATCTTCACGGGCATGCCGATCACCCCGGACGAGGGCTTCCAGCACTTCGTGATCTGGGGAAAGCAATACAACAACGTTCCAACGTCGACGGCCGACCCGGCCTGTGACGCGAACTATCAGAAGCAGTTCGAGGCGCTCTGGAAGTAGCCACGGGCGTGAACATCGGTCGCGGTACGCGACCGAGTCATTTTCTCCGCAGGCACGCTCCTGCACTTGTGGTGACTCCGGGCCCAGCCCGCCCTGGCACCACACACAACACAGAGGAAGAGGAGCAGGTACCCAATGTCGCATTTCTCGTTCATGTCATGGCGCCGCCCCGCGGTGCTGATCACGGCGGTGATAGCCGCCGTAGCCATCGCTGCGTGCGGGAGCAGTTCAAAGAGTTCGGGTAGCTCGAGCACCTCAGGCGGCTCGAGCGGCACAAGCAGCTCAGCGTCGTCCCCGGGCCTGGCCCAGGCCAAGGCACTGCTTGCTCCGGACCTCAAGGATCCGACTTCAGTCGGCATCACCAAGCCGATCGGCAAGTCGATTCCCACCGGGAAGAAGATCGTCATCGTCAGCTGCGGCCAGGAGGGCTGCGTCGACGCGATCAACGCGTTCAAGTCGGCCGCGACGCTGCTTGGCTGGAGCGTGACGGTGCTGACACCGGCGCAGCCGACGCCCCAGCTGATCCAGGCCGACTTCACCCAGGCAGTCAATCTGCATCCGGACGCCGTCGTGGATACGGCACTCCCCTTGGTCACTTTCCAGCGGCAGGCAAACGAACTCAAGGCCAAGGGCATCCCGCTGATCTCACTGTACGGCCCTGACCCGACCGGCGGTCCGATCACCATCCAGATCTTCGGGACCGACGGGAACAGCGAAGACGCCAAGGCAGCGGCCGTGAAGACTGTCCTCGACATCGGGGACAAGGGCACCGTCGGTACGGTCATTCTCAGCGGCTACACCGTGATCGCCGACTTCGTCGGTGTGTACAGCGCCGAGGTGAAGAAGCTCTGCCCGGACTGCAACATCAAATCGATCACGATCCTGCCGTCCTCCATCGGGTCAACCGACGGAACATCCATCGTCAACTTCGTCCGAGCGAACCCCAGCATGAGTGCTCTGCTCCTCGGCTACGACGGCGTCGGCGGAGACCTACTCACGGCGGCCAAATCGGCCGGTCTGACACTGCCGAAGACCTACTCGATCGCAACGACGATCCCCGGTCTCGCATTGACAAAAGCCGGCGAACGTACAGCCACGGTACCTACCGACTACGACGAGAACGGGTGGCTGCTCGCCGACGCTCTGGCCCGGATCTTCACCGGGCAGACGGCGAGCGCGCTCGCAGTCGACCGGACCTACCCCCATCCGGTGGTCTGGTCGGCCGCGTACCACAACATCCCCGCCAGCGCAGCGAACGTCTTCCCGCCGACGGTGGCGACTTACCAGGCCCAGTTCAAAAAGCTGTGGGGCAAGGGCTGACGGATCGGGCACGACGAATGACGCGTCTTCATCCGAGACCGACTGCAGCATCGAAGAGGACGCGGGCATCACAGCCCGCGCCCTTCGGAGTCGAGGGGAGGTATCCGCAATGAGCACGACAGGTAGAGCCGCGGTTCTGGTTGAGCCGAACCGATTGGAGACGTGGGAGGTGCCAGTCACAGATCCCGAGCCTGGCGGCGTTCTCGTCAGGGTGGTCATCGGTGGCGTGTGTGGCAGCGACAAGCACATCCTCACCGGCGAGGCGGGGATCATGCCCTTCCCCATCATCCTCGGGCATGAGGGCATCGGCCGCATCGAGAAGCTGGGATCAGGAGTGTTCAGGGACTACGCCAGCGTCGAGGTCAGCGAGGGTGATCTTGTCTACTGGGCCCCCAGCGCACTCTGTGGTCACTGTTACAACTGCACGATTCTCGACGCACCGCCGTGTGAGAACTCAGAGTTCTTCGAGCATGCTGAGCGACCCAACTGGGGAAGTTACGCGGACTACGCCTGGCTGCCTCGTGGAATGGCGTTCTTTCGCCTACCGGATCACGCCCGACCCGAGGCTCTGGCCGCGCTGGGTTGCGCCCTCCCCACCGCCCTGGGCGGCTATGAACAGGTCGCCCCGATTCAGGTCGGCGACACGGTAGTCGTGCAGGGGGCCGGACCCGTGGGACTCTCGGCAGTCCTGATCGCCGCGGTCGCGGGCGCCGCCGAGATCATCGTGATCGACCGCCGTGAACAGCGGCGGGAGGTGGCCATGGCGCTGGGCGCCACGCACACGATCTCCCGAGCTCAGTTCGATGAACCGCAACGGCGCGAGATGATCTACGACATCGTCGGGCCACACGGCCCGAACATCGTCGTCGAAGCTGCGGGCGCGCTGTCGGCCTTTCCCGAGGGCGTGGCGCTCACCGGCGAATACGGTCGGTACGTCGTGCTGGGACTCTGGGGGGAGATCGGCACCTCGACGCTGTCACCGCGGGATCTCACGACGCGGAACGTCACGATCGGCGGCGCCACGTTCGCCAAGCACAAGCACTACTACCGAGCGATGAAGCTCGCGGCACAGGTACAGGACCGGTATCCGCTCGCTGACCTGATCACACATCGGTTTGCTGTCACCGACGCGGCGGAGGCGTTGGAGACGATCGGAACGCCCGACGCCATCAAGGCGATCATCGATCCCACCCTCTGAACCGTGGGCCGTGGTACTTGAGCACCACCAGCTCAGGCGAAGATCTTGCCCGGGTTGAGGATGCCGTTTGGATCGAGCTGCTGCTTGATTCCGCGCATGATCGGGAGTGCGTCGCCATGTTCCCACTCCAGGTACTTCGTCTTCCCCATCCCGATCCCGTGCTCGCCGCTGCAGGTTCCACCGCGAGCCAGACAGTCGGCCACGATCTCATCGTTAGCGGCGCGGTAGCGGGCAACGTCCTCAGGATCATCGTCGTCGATGGCGAACAGCACGTGGTAGTTGCCGTCGCCGACGTGCCCAAGCACCTGTGGTTCGAGGCCGAGGTTCTGCATGATCGCTCGCGCAGCTCGGACGGCGCCCGGTAGCTGTGATAGCGGCACACAGGTATCGGTGCTCTTGATCGTCTTTCCCTTGTTCGCCTCAATGACGGCAAAGGTGACGTCGTGCCGAGCTGCCCATAGGCGCGTGCGCTGGGTCGGGTTGCTTGACTCGTCAAACGACACGAGTCCAAAGCCCTCCGCGATCTCGCGCGTCGACTCCAGATCTCCCTCGACCCCCGCCCGGGTGCCGGCGAGCTCGATGAACAGATGGGGACACTCGGGCAGCGCCGTGTGCTTGAAGGTGTTGACCGCAACGATCGTGGCCCGATCGAGCAGCTCGACGCGGACAGCCTGAACGCCGGCTCCAACGATCGCCGCCGCGCAGGCGCAAGCACCATCGAGATCCTTGAACGCGCATCGAATTGCCAACTGGTGGTCGGGAATCCCGTAGAGCCGCAGCGTTGCCTCGGTGATGACGCCGAGCGTGCCCTCCGAGCCGATCAGCAACTGGGCGAGGTTGTAGCCGGCCGAGGACTTCATCGTCCGAGACCCGAACCGCACGATGCTGCCGTCCGCAAGGACGGCTTCCAGCTCGAGCACGTTCTGGCGCATCGAGCCGTAGCGGACCGTCGTCGTCCCGCTTGCATTGGTGGCGGCCATTCCGCCGATCGTCGCGTCAGCCCCGGGGTCAACGGGGAACCAGAGGCCGTGCTTGGCCGCCGCGCGCTCGAGCGTCATCCGGAGGACGCCAGCACCAACCGTCGCCTGCAGATCCCCGGGACGGATCTCGATATCGGTCAACCCCGAGAGGTCCAGGCAGATTCCGCCGGCCAGCGGCACGGTATGGCCCTCGTTGCTCGAACCCGCGCCAAAAGCGACCACCGGGATGAGATGCTCATTGGCGTACGCGAGCACCGCACTGACCTCCTCTCGTGTGTGCACGTAGACGACGACATCAGGCAGGTGGCCCAGGAAGTGGCCCATGTAGGGCTCGCCGTGCAACCGTCGGTCGGAATCGCCGACAGTGAGCTTTCCCCCATCAGTCAGGAGCTCACCCAACTCGTCGGCGAGCCTTGCGAGGGCAGTGTCGCTCAGCACGGCTTCGCGGCTCATGGCGTGACCGGGGACATCATGTCGATGGCGGCCAAGGCCTGGTGGGGGAAGCCGAGGATCTGGTTCTCGTGCACGAGACGATCGATCTCCCGCTTCATCAAGATGCGCGTGTACCGAATGGCGAGATCGGTCTTTCCAGCGATCTGCCGGGCGAAATGACGCGCACGCTCGAGCACCTGTTCGGGCGGCAGAACCTCGTTGACGACCCCGAGCGCGAGCGCCTGCTCCGCATCGAGCGTCTGGCCTGTGAGCAGGAAGAAGCGTCCCCGATTCATCCCCAACAGCAAGGGCCAGATGAACTGCACGCCGTCCCCGGGAACGATGCCGGACGGGAAGTGAGGGCCGTCCTGGAAGGAGGCGGTGGTCGAGGCGATGGTGATATCCGACAGGATCGGGATCTCCGGATGGATGGTCGCCGGACCGTTGATGGCAGCGATCACGGGAACCTCGATGTCGAGCAGATTGCGAACCAGCCGGCGACCCTCGAAGGCGATGTGCGCCCAGTCCCGCGGCGACGACAGACCGAAGCTCGTGAAGTCGATCTCGTCGCAGAAGTTGGCCCCAGTGCCCGCGAGTACGACAACCCGGTTCTGTCGGTCAGCGGCGACATCGGCGAACGCATAGGCCAGCTCGTCGTGCGCGTTGGCGGTCCAGATCAGGCTGTCGCCGTCAGTGTGGAAGGTCATCTCGAGAATGCCCTCGTCATCTCTTTGAAAGCGGATGTTCTGATACTTCTGCCGGTACTCCTCCAATGGGGGGGCCAGAATCTCCATATCACTCTCTCCGTTGGTCTAGTTTCGGCCTGCGCCGACGGCTGAATCAAGTTGTGCGGCGAGGAGCCGTTCGTGGTCGATGCCGTCCCCGAAGCGGCGTTCGCACTCGAGCACGCGCCGCTGAAGCAGGTGCGCGTCATGCAGCCATGTGAATCCGATGCCCCCGAACACCTGCAGTGCACCTTCGACGATCTCCCGTGCCGAGCGGCATGCGTAGGCCTTGGCCACCGACGCGGCCAGCGGCCCGTCCTCCAGATCCTCCTCGAGCGCGGCCGAGGCGTACAGGACCGTCGACCAGCTCGTCTCCCGGCGAACGAGCATGTCGGCAAGCAGATGTTGCAACGCCTGGTTGGAGCCGATGGACCTCCCGAACTGCTGTCGCTCCTTCGCGTAGTCGACCGCCATCTCGAGCGCACGAGTCGCCGCTCCTAAAGCCTCGGCCGCGGTGGCCACCGCACCGATTGCAAAGGCCCGGGCGAGCACGGTTGGATCGCGCGTGAGGACGCTGTCGACCGGGGTTCGATCGAACGTCACCACACACGCACCGGCGCTCGGATCCAGACCGGGGGACGCCGTGATGGCGCATCCCTCGGCGTGGGGGGAAAGCAGAACCACCGCCGGTTCCGCATCCAGCATCGCGTACACGGCGAGGCGGTCACACGCGGCGGCTTGATGGACGGCCAGCTTTGTGCCGGTCACGCGCAGCAGAGCTCCATCGGCGACCGCCTGGGTGTCACAAGCGTCCGACATCCACCCCGCGTTTGACTCCAGCACGGCGAGCGCACAGCTCACCTCCGCTTCCTCCCCTGTCATCCCAGAGGCGAGCCGCAGGCTGACCGCAGAGTCGACGAGCAGCGTGGGTGCTGCGTGATATCCGACTTCCGCGGCGAGGAGACAGAGCCCGGGCAGCCCGAACGGATCATCCCGGTCGATCCCGACGCTGTGCCAGCCGAGTTCGGCGATCTCGCGGATCAGCGGGGCGGGGTCACCGACGCCATCAAGCTGCGCCCGGGCGCTGCCAAGGTCGCCACGCCCGCCGAGCAGCTTGCGCGCCTCGGCCTTCAGAGCAGACTGCTGGCGGTTGAGCTCGAGATCCATTAGGCACTCCGGGGTAGGTTCAGGATGCGCTGAGCGATGATGTTCTTCTGGATCTGACGGCTGCCGCCATAGACAGATGCAGCGCGTCCGTAGAGGTAGATCTGCTGCCAGACGGCGAGGTCACCGACGGACTCGTGCTCGGGCGCAGCGGCGTAGGGGCCGAGGACGTCGAGAATCGTCTCGGCAAGAACATGCTCGGTTTCACCGAGCATCACCTTGTCGATCGAGCTGTCGAAGCCGACGGTCCCCGAGGTGATCGTCCGGCCGACACTGTGGTAGGTCTGATGCTTGAGAACTTCCAGCTTGACCCGGGCTCGGGTGAGCGCCTGGCGAATCTCGGGCGACTCGATGGCCGGGAGTCCGTCACGGGGAATCGTCCTCGCGACATCAACCAGCCGATCGAGCATGACGCTCAAGGTCGCCTGCCGCGTCACGGCGTAGGGACCGCGCTCATGAGCCAGGGTGTGCATGGCCAGACCCCAGCCTCCATTCAGATCCCCGAGGACGTTCTCACGGGGGACGAGGACGTCCTTGAAGAACACCTCGCCGAACTCGGCTTCGCCGGTGCTCATCACCAGCGGCCGGACCTCGACGCCCGGTGAGGTCATGTCGACAAGCAGGTAGGTGATGCCCTTGTGAGCCGGGGCATCGGGCGCGGTGCGGGCGAGGACTGCGCACCACTGTGCGTACTGCGCGTACGAGGTCCACACCTTCTGCCCGCTGAGGCGGAAGTGATCGCCCTCATCCACCGCTCTCGTCCTCAGGGACGCCAGATCAGACCCGGCGTCCGGCTCTGAGAAACCCTGGCACCAGATGTCCTCCGCGGTGAGGATGCGATGCAGGTAGGCGTCCTTCTGAGCCGCGGTTCCGTGCTGGATGATCGTCGGCCCGACGACGTCGACCCCGACGTAGCCCACCAGCTGGGGAACACGAGCGCGTGCCATCTCCGCGCCGGCGATGATCTGCTCGCTCAGCCCCAGGCCTCCGCCGTCGTACTCCGCCGGCCACGAGAGCCCAATCAGGCCCGCCCGATGGGCGTGGCGCTGCCATTCGCGCATATAGGCGACGTGGCCATCGAGATTGGTCGGTATCTCGCCGGGTTGTGGCGCATGGTCGGCCAGGTAGGAGCGAATCCTCTCCTGTAACGCACGCTCGCTGTCGGTCAGGGACAGTCTCATGCTCGCTGCATGATCAACGTGGAGCAGTTCCCGCCGGCACCGAGGGCAAGGCTCATACCGGTTCGCGCCCCTGGGACCTGACGCGCCCCACAACGGCCTCGGAGCTGCTGGACGATCTCATACACCTGGCCCAGCGCAGAGGCGCCGACCGGCTCCCCTTTGGACAGCAGGCCGCCCGACGGGTTGACGGGGATCCGCCCGCCCAGACTGGTGGCACCGCTCTGCACGAGCTCTCCACCCGCCCCAACCTCACAGAGTCCGACCTGCTCGGTGGCAATGATCTCGCTGGACGAGTCGGTGTCCTGAAGCTCGAGCACATCGAGATCGCCTGGGCCGACGCCTGCCGACGCGTAGGCCTGATCGGCCGCGCGTTTCATCACGTGGGGAAGCGTCACCTCGCGAATCGGCGAGAAGGTCGGCATGTGCTCGCCGATCGCCTGATCGATAGCGGCCGTACCGAGACCCTGCCCCAACAGCTTCACCTCACCCTTCGCGGCGGGCCGGCCGGTGATCAGTGCGGCCGCGGCCCCCTCGTTCGGGCTACATAGCATGAGCAGTCGCAGCGGGTCGACGACCATCGGACTGGCGAGAATCTCCTCCAGCGACAGTTCCTTGCGATACATGGCCTTCTCGTTGTGCACCGAGTGGCGGTGGTTCTTGACCGCAACGAGCGCGAGCTGACGCTCGGTCGTACCGTGCTCATAGATGTGGCGCTGGGCACCCATGGCGAACTGCGCGGGGTTCAGCGCGTGCCCGATCTGCTGGCGCCAGGGCTCGAAGAAATCCATGCGCATCGCCCCGCGCGGCATCTTCTCGATGCCGATTGCCATGACCGTTCCGTAGGCGCCCGAGTCGACTGCCTGGCGGGCCATCTGGAGTGCCGCCCCCCCGGACGAGCACGCGTTCTCCACGTTGATGACGGGAATCCCCGTCCGGCCCATCAGGCTGGTCAGGCGTTGACCCGCCCCGGTGTGTGCATACATGTGGCCACAGAAGAGCGCATCCACGTGCTGCCAGGTCTCACCCGCGTCACCGAGCGCCTCTTCGATCGCCTCGGCTCCGAGTTCCAGAGTGGACTTGTCGGCGAACCGGCCGAACGGGTGCATCCCGACTCCGCGAATGACGATGTCGCTCATGCGTCCTCCATCACATAGGCGTAGGAGAGCACCGGGCCCTCCTCGGTGTTCACCTCAAGCAGCTCAAAGTGCACGGGCGCACCGATGGACAGCGCCTCGATCGGGCTGGCCAGCAGGGTGCTGGCGACGCGGATACCGTCAGGGAGGTCGACGAGACCGATGCCGAAGGGAACCTCCCCGCTGTACCCAGGCGGGGGGAAACGGGCAATCGCAAAGCTGTAGATCGTGCCCGTCGTCGCCAGGTGGACCACCTCCGGGCCCTTCGTCCCGCAGAACGGACAGTAGGACTCTGCCGGGAAGGAGAGGGAGGTACACGACAGACAGCGACCACCAAGAAGGGCGGGAGGGGCCACGCTGATCAGCTGGTCGCGGACAGCCGCCAGCCTGCTCACTTCGGTGTTCATCGGACTCCCTCGGGGACCGCGTTGGGGACCTGCCAGGGGTCATCCCAGCGATCCCGGACCTTCACGGGTGCGTGGTAACGCATCCCGGGAATGGTTCCGCCATCCACCCGGATGTCGGTCCCGGTGATGTAGCCGCCGCCGGCTCCGATGAGAAATTCGACCGTGGCGGCGATCTCCATCGGGTCACCAACGCGGCCGAGCGGCGTGTTGCGCAGAGCCTTCACAGCACCGGTGCCATCACCACTCTCGCGCCGACCCATCTCGGTGTCGATCACCCCGGGAGACACCGAGACGATGCGGGTTCCGCGCTCAGCGAAGTCCCGCACCTTTCGCTCACAGAGGACGATGACGCCGCGCTTGGACAGCGCATAGGCTGCGCGCTGCTGGCCCTCACTGGCATCCACCAATTGATCCAGTACGCCCTCACCCAGCGGCTCAGCGAGAAGCTCGTCGTAGCGCTCGGCGCGACGACGATGTCCGGACATCGACGCGATGCACACCGCGGCCCCGCCCGGCGCGAGCAGCGGGCCGAGTTGCTCGATGATGCGGGCTGTCCCGAGCAGGTTCACCTCGAGAATCGTGCGGGCGTCGCCCATCGAGGCGGAGACACCTGCAGAGTGGACGAGCGCCCCCACCGAGCCATGCTCGCCGGCGCGCTGAGCCAGCTCTGCGACGGATCCGGAGTCGGCGATGTCGCAGGCCTGCAGCGTGACGTCTGCGCCGTCGTGCAGAAGCATGGCCTGGACATCCTCCAGTGCGGCAGCGTTACGGTCGGCCAGCAACAGGCGGTAGCGAGGTGCCAGACGCTCGGCCACGGCTCGGCCGATGCCGCTGCCGGCACCCGTGATCACCGCCACTCGGGTCTCAACTGAATCCGCCATCTCCATCACCGCTCCGATCCTGCCGTTGGTGTGCTGAGACCGAGGCGCCGGCGGCGTTCTTGCGCCACGGCATCGACTCGGGTGATCAGAGTGTCCAGCGGTGTCCCGCCGGGAAAGACATCGGCCACGCCGAGATCCAGCAGGGCTTGACGCTCGGCGTCGGTGGCCACGGTTCCCCCGACGACGATCGCAACCTCGTGGCGCATGCCGCGGCGCTCCAGTTCGGTCAACAGCGTCTCCGTGAGAGCGATGTGGGCGCCCGAGAGGATGCTCAGCCCGATCACGTCGACGTCCTCCTCGATCGCGGTGCCGACGATGACCTCGACCGGGACGTGCCGGCCCGTGTAGACGACCTCCATCCCGCCGTCGCGTAGTGCGCGGGCCACGATCCGGGCGCCGCGGTCGTGCCCATCCATCCCGATCTTCGCGACGAGCACGCGTACTGGCCAATCCATGGAGCTCACAGTCGTCCGCCTTCTTGATAGCGGCCGAAGACGTCAGCGAGCACCCGGACGCACTCGCCAACGGTGGCGCCCGCGGTGACGGCCGTCTCGAGCGGCCAACAGACGTTGCGCTCCTCTCGAGCAGCTGCGCTCACGTCCGCCAAGGCGGTGCTGACGGCGCCGGAATCGCGCCGCGCCCGATGGGCCTGCAGCGCCTCGACCTGACGGCGAGCGATAGCGTCGTCGGTCTCGTGCAGATGGGCAACCTCGAACGCGTCCGCCTCCCCACTGCCCTCGCGAACGAAGGCATTGACGCCGACCACCGGGATCTCACCGCTGGCGATGCCCTTCTCAAGTTCGTAGGCACGGTCGTAGAGGACGCTGATGAGCCATCCGTCCTCGACGGCGCGAACCACGCCTCCGTGTTCATCGATCTCCTCGATGAACTGACGCATCCGGCTCTCGCATTCATCGGTCAGCGCCTCAACGTAGTAGGACCCGGCGAGGGGATCCACAGTGGAGGGAACTGCCGTTTCGTAGGCGATGATCTGCTGGGTTCGCAGAGCGATCCTCTGGGCATCTTCGGTCGGGATGTCGTAGGCCTCGTCGAACCCGATGATGGTGATCGCCTGAGCTCCGCCGAGCACTCCGCCGAGGCAGGCGAGGGTGCCTCGGACGATGTTGTTGTAGGGCTCCTGACGAGTGAACATCTGGTTGTTCGATGAGTTGAACAGTCGAAACTTCAGGGCGTTCTCGTCGTCGATGCCGTACCGCTCGTTCAGGAGTCGCGCCCAGAGACGGCGCCCAGCACGGATCTGAGCTGCCTCGAACAGCGGATCCTGGCGCGCCGCGAACAGGAAGCTGAAGCGGGAAGCGATCTGACAGACATCGAGCCCCCGGGCAACCGCCTGTCCGAGATACAGCAGAGCGTTGCTGAGCACGATCGCCAGGGCCTGTACTCCCGTCGCCCCGGTGTCGCGGATGTGACTGCCCGACACGCTGATCGGATAGACCGACGGCATCTCGCTCGCGCAGAACTCGATCACGTCTCCCGCAAGTCGTACGGACTCGGTCGGCGGGAAGATGAACGCTCCGCGCGAGAGGAACTCCTTCATCATGTCGTTCTGGAACGTGCCGCGGATCACCGAGGGCTCGATGCCCTGTTTGCGAGCCAGCGCCGACAGCATCGCGGCGATCACGGGTGCGGTTGCGTTGATCGTGAAGCTCGGATTGGCCTCCTGGAGCGAAATCCCGTCGAACAGAGCTTCGAAGTCGTCGAGCGTATCCACGGCGACCCCGACACGACCAACCTCCGGGTACGCCACCGGGTCGTCGGAGTCATACCCAAGCTGGGTGGGCAGATCAAACGCGACGCTGAGCCCGGTCTGACCGGCGCTCATCAGCGAGCGGAAGCGCTCATTCGTCGCACGCGCGTCACCAAACCCTGAGTATTGGCGCATGGTCCAGAGCCGCTTGCGGTACATCTCCGCGTGGATGCCTCGTGTGAACGGGAACTTTCCGGGCTCACCGATGTTCGGGTCGATAATGCCGTCGCGCGGGCCATAGACCACGTCTACGGGAATGCCCGACTCCGTCTCGGTAGGCGGCATGAGCTTCCTATCTCTCACCTCCGGTGTCATGTCCCTCACGTCCTTTCTGTCGTCTGCAGTGAGCGCAACAGGGCGGTCTGTCTGTCGCGAACGAAGGTGAAGATGTTGGACAGAACCTCGGGGCGCACTCGGCCCGCCTCCAAGTCTTGCGCCGCCTGCACCAGCACCGCGCGCCCGCGCGGGTCGGCCAGGCGCTTGCGAACGGTCGCGATCGCGTCCTCAAGCAGCCGCCGCTGGCTGCGATCCCGATCGATCTCAACGCCGCTGGCCGTCAGCCATTTGACGCGCTGTTCGACTGCCTGCACGACCTCATCGATGCTCTCGCGATGCAGGGAGTCGGTCTTGATGATCGGGACACGCCACGCGTCCGGGTCGTGGCTGGCACCGATCGCGAGCATCTGACGCAGATCCCCGACGGTCTTGGCGGCGTCGGGAAGATCGGCCTTGTTGACGACGAATACATCCGCCAACTCGTTCAGCCCGGCCTTGTCTGCTTGTACGCCGTCGCCCATTCCGGGTGCGGTGACCACCACCGTCACGTCAGCCAGGTTGCAGACGTCGACCTCCGATTGTCCGACACCGACCGTCTCGATCAACAGCCAGTCAAATGGCGCTGCAGCCAAGATCGCGATGCACGCCGGAAGCGCCGCCGACAGGCCGCCCAGATGGCCGCGGGAGGCGAACGAGCGAATGAACACTCCGTTGTCGTCGTTGTGAGCAATCATGCGCAATCGGTCCCCCAGCAGGGCGCCACCGCCCCGAGGAGATGAGGGGTCAACCGCCACCACCGCGACTCGGGAACCGTGCCGACGGAGCTCACCAGTCACTGCATTGACCAGCGTGGATTTTCCGACGCCGGGCGCGCCGGTGAAACCGACCACGACCCGCGAACTGCGGAGACCCGCCAGTTCTCGACTCAGTTCCTCACCGGCCGCGGAACCGTTCTCGACCAGCGTCAGCACTCGAGCGAGCGAGCGACGATCGCCGTCACGTGCGCCCGCCGCGAGCGCGGACAGGTCAGCCTGCATGGTCTGGTTCATCACGCTGCAGCACCCTCAGTCCGCGCAGACTCGCTCGCATCCCACTCACCGCAGTGGGATCGCCTTGGAGCAGCCGCTCGGTCCAATCAATGACCAGCGCATCGAGGGCCACGGCGTCGGCTGCGACTGCGTGCACCAGGCCCCACGTCGCTGCGTCTGCTGCCTCGATCTTCTCGCCCAGCAGAGCGATTCGTGTCGTTGCCGTCAGTCCGATGGCGTCCACATAGCGAGCGAGCCCCTGCCGCGGGTAGTCGATCCCCAAGCGTGCGGCAGGCAGACGGAACACACTGCCGGCAGAGCAGACCCGGAGGTCGGCCGCCAGGACCAATTCGATGGCCGCACCGATGCACAGGCCGTCGATGCTCGCGATCGTCGGCGCTGGGCAGGACTCCACGGCTGCCACCACGCAAGACACGGCTTCTCGCATGGCCGCAACACTCTCGGAATCCGTGATCGCTCTGAGATCAGCACCAGAGGAGAACGCCCCCGAGCCATCGCCGGTCAGGACGACGACCCGCGTGCCGTTGGGCAGGTGGAGCAGCGCATCCGTGAGCGTCTGCAGCATCGCCGCCGTCAATGCGTTTCGCGCCCGAGGGTGAACGATCGTGAGACGCAGCACGCCGGCAGACGATTCTGAGCGAATGTGCGCCGGGTCCGACGGCACGGCGAGCGCGCTATCCACCTGGGCTATGCCTCTCTCCACTCCGCAAGTGTAAGTAACGTCCAGAGTCTTGTCAACGTTTGATTTGACGACCTTTAACGGGAGCTCGACATGATCTTGATGAAGCAGATCGATGGTCTCGGAGTGGCCGAAGCTCCTCGCTTTCATCCCCGATGGGGCTTTCTCTTCTCCGACATGACCCACGGCGGTGTGCACACGTTCTCGCATCTGGACGACTCGGTGACCGTCACGACGCTGATCCCCCACCGTCGAGCCATCGGGGGGATAGCGGTGCACGCCGCGGGGGGACTCGTCGTGACGGGACGCGCGGTCACCTGGCGGCACGGAGCAGGCCTGGAGGGACGGACGGATCTGCTGACGCCCCAGCCGGATGAGGAGTTCTTCAACGACATGTGGACCGACCGAGCCGGACAAATCTACGTCGGCTCACTCGGCCGGCTCGACGACACGGGGCGCCGGCCACCTGGCCGCTTCTACCGAATCGCGCTCGATGGGACACCGGAGGTGATCGCCGACGACATCGAGGTCTCCAACGGCATTACCGGGTCACCCGACGGTCGCTGGGTCTACCACGCCGACACCGGTGCTCAGGTGATCTGGCGGTACCGCGCCAGCGGTGGCGGACTAGCGGAACGCACTGAGTTCTGCGACCTCAGGGGCAGAGAAGGCGCGCCCGATGGGCTTTCCATCGCTGCCGACGCCACACTCTGGGTGGCCATGGCAGGTGCCGGCGTCATCCTGCATCTTGACGAGCGCGGCCGAGCGATCGGAGAACTCCGGGTGGGACAGCCGTTGGTGACGGGGCTGTGCTTCGGGGGCGACGATCTCACGACGTTCGCCGTGACAACCGGTGTCCTCGATGATGGTGACGAGGGGTCGGGCAGTGTCTACCTGGCCACTGCCGTCGCCCCTGGTGCCCCAGCCCACGAGTCCCGAGTGCGACCCCCTCAGGCACCCTGAAAGCAAGTGCTTGTTTGTTAGCATCCCGCCGCCCGTTCGAATCAGGAGAGAGATGCCAATGGACAAGATCCGCCGCGTGATCGCCGCAGTTGATGCGCAGGGAAAGTCGGTGTTCGTCAGCGATGAAGAGGTACCCGCCATCGCTCCACCGATCCTCGGAGGGGCGCAGCTGATCGATCTGTTCGGTCAGGATGAGACACCGACGGTCCCCTTCGACGGCTCCCACGACGAGGCCCGTCGCTACTTTCCTCCGTCGGGCGGCTATCGATACACGCTGTTCAGCTATCCCCCACAGGCTCAGATGGTCGTGCCGGACGACCTCGAGGCAGCGATCGCCGAGAGCGCCCAGCTCGCTCCCGGGCTCGAGGATGCCGTGTCTCAGCCCGACGGATGGCACTACACCGCGACGGTCGACCTCGAATACGTCATCGAGGGCGAGTTCACCCTCTACCTCGACGACGGCGCGAAGAAGCTGTTGAAGGCTGGCGACTGCATCGTGCACTGCGGCGAGAAGCACTCGTGGGTCAATGAAGGCACCGAGCAGGCGACGATGCTGCTGATCTTCATCGGCGCCAACCAAGAGGAAGCGCGCTTTCAGACCTACCGCATCCAGCCAACCGCCTGAGCCTGTGACTGCAGGCCGAATCAGCTGACCCGGGTCCTCAAGCGGTTTCACCTCACGGCGACACCCCCATCAATCGGAACGGATATGCCCGTCACGAACGCGGCGTCATCCGAGGCGAGCCACGCAACCACGCTGGCGATCTTCTCCGGAGGGATCATTCCTGGATCGGGCAACGGCAGGATCGGTTGAAACGACGTCAGAAACAGCCGTGAATCCGCCGTCTCCGCGCCACCGCTCAGCGCGACGGGACCCGTCGGATCGTTGGCCATGATCGTGTTTACGGGGCCGGGGTCGATGGTGTTGACCCGGATGCCGAACTCACCGAGTTCCTGGGCCCAGACCTTCATCAGCCCGTGCACCCCGTGCTTTGCCGCGGCATAGGCGCCGCAGAACGGAAGCCCCTTGATGCCCGCAGTCGACCCCGTCATCACGATCGAGCCGCCGCGGCCGCCCTCGACCATTCGGCGACCGAACACCGAGACGGTGTTGAAGACGCCGGAGAGATTGGTGTCGATCAGACGCGACCAGCTCTCCCAGTCCGTGTCGAGGAGCTTTGCGTACGAGCAAATGGCGGCATTCGCCACGATCACGTCGATGGCGTCAAATCCGGCCGTCGACGCCTCGCTGAGCACCGTCTCCAACGAGCTGGCGTCCGTCACGTCGCCCACCATGGCGAAGCACCTCCGGTCGGCCTCCTCGACGAGGCGCACCGTCTCGTCCAGATCCTCTCGGCTACTGAGCGGGTATCCAATCCCCGGGGCGTTGGCGCATATGTCGATCGCCACGATGTCGGCGCCCTCCTGTGCGAGACGGACAGCATGGGCCCTGCCCTGGCCACGTGCCGCACCGGTGATCACTGCCGTCTTTCCAGCAAGTCTCATGGTCACGTTGACTCCCTCTGTTGCATGCGATCGCACGCCCACAACAAGCGCTTGGTCAGATTTGCCCGCGGCCGTCCCGCGCTTCGTCATCACCGAGAATGCCGGCAGAGCAGGCCGGATCAGCCACCGGACCGGGCCCTCATCTGACACTAACGAGAGCGACCCCCTCTGAGACTTGAACAATCATTTGTTTCTGTGGTACGGTGCCGTTTGCCAGAGGAGAGGCAACGTGTAGGGATAGGTCACCGTTCCGTGCGCGGAGCCGGTGACGGGCCGGAGGTCGTGCGTGTGAGTGGTGCCCCTGGGGCATTGGGTCGCTCTACGAGACTGGCCCTCGCGGTCGGAAGGGGCGTTCGCGAACTCACCCTCACGGGCAACCTTGAGCCTGGCGCGTCCGAGGGAATCTGAGGGAAGGAGCTGTTTAATGTTTGTTTTTCGGTCTCGCGTGCGGTCGTCGTTGACGCTGCTCTGCGGGCTCGCGCTGGTGGCCTTGGTCGCCGCCGGATGCGGATCCAGTTCGAGCAAATCCACGAGCACCCCGGCCAGTTCGTCAACGCCGGCGTCATCATCATCGTCATCGAGTGGAAGCAGCTCCACGGCCGCTCTCGCCGCGAGCGTCAAGGCGTTCACGACGAACCCGTCCACGATCTTTCCGACCAAGCCGGTCGGCAAGACGATTCCGACCGGGAAGACGATCGTCTACGTCAACTGCGGACAGCCTGCCTGCACCGCAGAAGGCGCGTCGGTCACGGCTGCGGCAGCCGTCCTGGGCTGGAAGGTCACGACCATCAACGCCTCGCCCACGCCGGCGGGCATCCAGAACGCGTTCCAGCAGGCCATTCGCGACAAGCCCGATGCAGTCGCTTCGGCGGGCTTTGCGGCCAACCAGTACCCGAAGCAGGTTGCCGCGCTGAACGCGGCCAAGATCCCGGTCCTCTCCTCCGCAGGCACCGACGCCACCGGCGCCAACGGCATTGCGCTGCAGCTGGCGGGTCCGAGCTCTGAAGCCGCAGCGGCCAAGATCCTGGCTGACCAGGCGTTGGTGGACGCGGGCGGCAAGGGTGAGTTCGCCAGCGTACTGCTCACCGGATATCCGATCCTGGTCGCCCAGCAACAGGGCTGGGTCAACGAGATCAAGGCCAAGTGCCCGTCGTGCACGCAGAAGTCGCTGACCCTGGCGCCAACGACCATCGGCACCACCGCAGCCGGGACGATCGCCAACTTTTTGCGGGCGAACCCCAATGTCAAGGGCATGCTGCTCACCTACGACCTGCTCGGTGAGGGCCTCAAGCAGGCCGTCGCGGGTGCGGGTGGCACCTACCCGGACACCTACTCCTGGGCGCCGGATGAGCCAGGCCGCCAGGCCCTCGCCGACGGTGAGCGCACGGCGTCCATCCCGCTCGACTACATCAACGAGGGCTGGGAGACGGTGGACGCGATGGCGCGTATCTTCACCGGCCAGTCACCCGCACCCGATGAGAACCTGGAGCGGTTCGTCCTGTGGTCCAGCAAATACAACAACGTCCCGACCCCGGCCAGCGTAACGCCGGTCATCGTCAAGGGCTACGAGGCGCAGTACAAGAAGCTCTGGGGCAAGTGAGTCAGCCTCAGGTCTGAAGCATCGGTCCGTCGTCACGCCTCCGGGCGTGGCGACGGTCACGGCGCAGCGGAACGACAGATGACCAGAAGTCACCCACCACTCGACCCAGAGCTTGCCGCAGTTCTCCCGACCGTGCACCAGGTGCTGCCGCCGGGCATTGCCCCTGACGACATCGCCGCCCTGCGAGCCCACCCGATGTTCACGATCGCGGACGAGAGCCTGCGGCGCAACGAGACCGTCGAGCTGGCAAACCTCTCTGTACCAGGGCCGCTGGGCGCTCCCGATATCTCGCTGCTCGTCCTCACTCCCGTGGGGGTGGGACCGGGGGCCGCGGTGTTCTACTACATGCACGGCGGGGGCATGATCATGGGTGATCGTCGCACCGGCGTCGACAGGGTGCTCGACTGGGCCCTGGACAACGACGCCGTCGTGGTGTCGGTCGAGTACCGCCTGGCACCCGAGCACCCCGACCCAGCGCCCGTCGAAGATTGTTACGCGGGCCTTCGCTGGGTCCATGATCATGCGGCCGAACTTGGCGTCGACGCAGACCGGATCATTCTCGCCGGCCGAAGCGCAGGCGCCGGTCTCGCCGCTGGGGTGGCCCTGCTCGCACGCGACCGCGACGGACCCGGGATCCGTGGTCAGGTCCTCCTGTGCCCGATGCTCGACGACCGGTTCATCACGCCGAGCAGCCACGAGCTCGACGATGAGGGCATCTGGGACGCCACCAGCAACATGACCGGCTGGAACGCACTTCTGGCCGAGCGTCGGGGCGGCAGGGACGTGAGTATCTACGCGGCGCCAGCGCGGGCCACCGACTTGCACGGTCTGCCCACCGCTTTCATCGACGTCGGTTCGGTCGAGACGTTTCGCGACGAGGCCATTGACTACGCCACTCGGCTGCTGCGGGCGGGCGTCCAGTGCGAGTTGCACGTCTGGCCGGGCGGGTTTCACGGCTTCGACGGCATGGCCCCACAGACCTCGCTGTCACAGGCCGCGATTGCAGCTCAAGCCGCATGGGTCCGCAGGCTCATGGCGGCGAGCTGACCGGTGGGCCAGACCCCACCCATCGCTTACGCACATCAACCAGGTCAAAGGAGAGATATGTCTGAACATCTAGCAGGCAAGGTCGCCGTCGTCACCGGAGCAGGATCGGGAATCGGACGCGCCACCGTGCAAGCCTTCCACCGCGAAGGCGCCGAGGTGATTGCGGCCGACATCTCGGGCAAGCAGTTCGAGCTGTCCGAGGAACTCGGAGACGGCGTGCTCGGCGTCCAGGCCGACGTGACCAAGGGGGAAGACGTCCGCAAGTTTCTGCAGACCGCCGTCGACACCTTCGGCCGGCTCGACATCCTGCATAACAACGCCGGCATCGACGGGCCGGTGTCGAGTACCGGGGAATACAGCGAAGAGGACTTTGACGCCGTCTGGGCGATCAATGGTCGCGGCGTGTTTCTCGGCATGCGCTACGCCATCCCGATCATGCTCGAGCAGGGGAGCGGTTCGATCATCAATACGGCATCAATGGCCTCGCTCCTGGCGTTTCCGGGTATGCCGGCCTACTGCGCGTCCAAGGGTGCGGTTCTCGCGCTGACCAAGACCGCGGCAGCGGAACTTGCCCCAAAGGGCATTCGGGTCAACGCCGTCCTGCCAGGGGCAATCCGCACTGCCATCAGCGACAGCCTCCCACCGGAGCTGATCAAGGGTGTCGTCGACGCGACGCCGATGGGGCGCTTCGCGGACCCGTCGGAGGTGGCGAACCTCGTCGTCTTCCTGGCGAGTGACGAATCGTCGTACATCACCGGCGACGGCATCCTCGTCGACGGTGGCTACTCGCTCGTCTGAGCATCCCGCCAACCGGCCGGTTCGATCTCGATAGCCACGGGGATCGAACCGGCTGATGACGCGGGGCGGCTAGACCTTTTCGTGAAAACCGGCGTCCACGGGCAACTGAATGCCAGTGACATACCGTGACTCGTCAGAGGCGAGGTACACGACGGCGTGCGAGATATCGACGGGATCGACCCAGGGAACGGGAATGAGGTTCAGCGACGTAAACGTCGCTCCAAAATCGTCGTAGGTCGGGTTCTCGACGCCCGGTGCGAACAGCTCCCACATCGCCTCGTTCTGATTCATCTTGGTGTAGACGGAACTCGGGTGGATCGTGTTCACGCGGATGAAATGTGGCGCGAGCTCATTGGCGAGTGAGCGCATCAGTCCGACCACGGCATGCTTGGCAGAGCTGTAGTGCGTGTGGTTGGCAAACCCCTTGCGTCCCGCCGTCGAGCTGGTGATGATGATCGAGCCACCAGTCCCTTGTTCGATGAGGTGCGGCACCGTCGCCTTGGCGGTGCGGTAGGGGCCATGCTGGTTGACGTCGATCATGTCCAAGTACTTCTCGTCAGTCATGTCGATGAACGGTGCTTGCGACCAGATCCCAGCGTTGGCGACGACGATGTCAAGGCGACCGAGTTCGCCGATGCCGTCCGCGACGGCTTGATCGAGCTGCGCCTGATCGCGGACATCCGCCTTGGCGATGATCATGCGGCGGTCGAGTTTCTCGACCAGGCTCTGGGTCTCCTCGAGCTCGGCCGACGTGCCGAGCTCATAGGGCACCGAACCGATCTGCTCGCAGATGTCGACTCCAATGATGTCCGCGCCCTCCTCGGCCATCCGCACGGCATGCGATCGGCCCTGACCACGCGCCGCGCCGGTAATGAACGCAACCTTGCCATCCAGTCTTCCCATGCTTCTGCTCTCCTTGGATTGAACGAGTGTTGGCTGCTCGGAATCAGAGGGCGCCCTGGCCCGGCGATCCCACGGGGTGAGCGTGCAGCTCCTTGACGTCGACCGTCAGACCCGTGAGAACGCGACCGAGTTGCTTGAGGGCGGCACCCTGGCGATGCGCGTCCAGGGCGTCCTGGTCAGCCCACTTCTCGATCATGACCACGCAGTCCGCATTTTCGTGGAGCGCGTACAGCTCGCACCCCGGTTCGGAATGCACGGCGCTGATCGCTGCTTCAAAGGCTCGTACGAGCTCGGCACGGGACTCAGGGTCGGGGACGATGGTTGCGACGAGAATGATGCTCATGGGTTCTCTCCTCGGTTGACGCGGGTTCTGGCGATCCCGTAGGCTCGCACAAAACAAACTGTTGTTTTGCCGTTCGCTGCCAAGGGAGGAGAACCCTGTGAGCATGACTTCTGAGGAACTGGAAGCAGCCGTGCGCGTGCTTCAGGATCGCCAGGCCATCCAGGATTGCCTCATGACCTACTCTCGCGCCGTCGACCGTCTCGATCGCGAGTTGCTGCTCTCGGTCTACCACGCAGACGCGACCGACGACCACGGCGTGTTCGTCGGGTCACCGGAGGAGTTCGCCGACTGGGCGATCGCGATGCACACCGCGACCCACCTCTCCCACCAACATTGCATCTTCAACTACACGGTCGACCTGCAGGGCGATGTCGCGCACACCGAGGCGTACTACATGTTCGTCGGACTCAACCGCACCGGTCGCCCCTACACGATGACCGGCGGGCGCTATCTGGACCGGTTCGAGCGGCGCGATGGGCGCTGGGCGATCGCCGCCCGCATCTGCGTGCGCGACTGGACCCAGCTGACGGAAATCCCGGCGCACCTCGACCAGGCCGCGATGACCGCGGCGCCCCTGACGCCGGAGATCACCGCCCTCATCCGTGCCGGCGCCCAGATCTCCCGCGACCGGGACGACGTGTCCTACCAGCGCCCCCTGCCGGCGCGGACGACGTCCGCGGCGCACTGACCTCGTCTCAGCGCAAGCCCGGGACGCACAGCAACTACCCAGCAACGCAGGACCAGAGGAGAGAGACCATGCCGCGAGTGACGCCGAAGTTCAGCGACTACGAGAACGCCTACGACAACATCAAGCTTGAACGCTCCGATACCGGGGTACTGACCGTCCGATTCCACACCGGCGGTGGGAGCCTGGTGTGGAGCGGCCCCTCCCACGAGGAGGCCGCCTACTGCTTCGGGGACATCGCCGCGGACCGGGAGAACAGCGTGGTCATCCTCACCGGGACCGGCGACGATTACTGCGGCGCCATCGACCCCGGCAGCTTCGCCCTGGCCAACGCCCACGAATGGGACGCGACGGTGTTCGAGGGGCGCAAACTGCTGATGAATCTGCTCGACATCGAGGTCCCCGTCATCGCCGCGGTCAACGGTCCGGCGATCTTCCACCCGGAGATCCCAATCATCTCCGACATCGTCATCGCCTCCGACACCGCCGTCTTCCAGGACGCGCCGCACTTCGTGTCCGGCATCGTTCCCGGTGACGGCGCCCACATCGTCTGGCCGCTTGTGCTGGGATCGAACCGCGGCCGGGCCTTCCTGCTCACGGGCCAGGTGCTCGATGCCAAGACCGCCCAGGAGTACGGAGCCGTCTTCGAGGTTCTGTCCGGCGAGGCATTGATGCCGCGGGCCCACGAATTGGCCGACGCCATCGCCGCGCAGCCGTTTCTGACCCGCCGGATGGCGCGCCTCGCCTTGATCCACACCATCAAGACGTCCATGCTCGCGGGCCTGGGCTTCGGGCTGGTCAGCGAGGCGCTCGCAGCCGTCGACGAGTGGCCCGAGGGCGGCACGATGGCCCGCTAACGGTGCCGCGGGTCGCGCCATCGGCAACCCGGTGGTGCGACCCCACCCGTTGACAGGCTGTCCCCATATCTCTAACCTCCGCTAGGTAAAAACAAGTAGTTGTTTTGGTGCAGGATCGACCTGAAAACCGTCTGGAACCGTCTGAGGAGAGGTAATACAGATGAGCGTTGGAGAAGACACGTCCGCTGATGTGCAGACAGGTGGCCATGACGGCATGGCGTCCGAGGGCCGGTTCAGCCCCGAGGAGCTGACCAAGCGCTACGGCCGGGACATGTTCCGTGACTTCGATCTGGACGACCCGGCGTTCAACAAGCACTTCTTCGACATCCTCGACGACATGGTCGAGGGATGTCCGGTTGCGCGCAGCAACAAGGGCGACGGCTATTGGATGGTTACGCGCCAGGAGGACATCCGTCAGGTCGGGCAGGACTGGAAGACGTTCTCCAGCGCCAAGGGCTACATGCCCAACCGGCCTGAGGGGTACCCGTATCTGTTCCCGGAGGAGTCCGACCCGCCGATGCATACGGCGTGGCGCCGGGCCTTGAACCCGCACCTCACCCCGAAGGCGATCGCGGGGTACGACGCGCCGATCCGGGCCGACGCGAACACGCTGATCGACCGGTTCGTCGATCGCGGTGAATGTGAGTTCGTCAGTGAATTCGCCGCCAAGCTGCCCGGCTGGGCGTTTTTCAAGAACGTCATGGGTGTGCCGGTCGAGGATCTCGACAAGCTCGTGGCTGGCGTGGAGAACGGCACCTTCGCCCCGGTCGAGGAGCGGGCGGCCCACATGGGTGGCGTGTTCGAGTACCTCGGCACCTACGCGGAGAAGCGTCGTGACGAGCCATCCCGCGGCGACATGGTCGACACGATCATCGCCGGCGTCGAGTACGGAGACGGCGTCATGTCCCCCTGGGAGGACCGCGTCAGCGTGCTCGTCGACCTGACCTTCGGTGGCATCGCCACGACCACGTTCGTGATGGCCGGCGGTATCCATTACCTGGCCACCCATCCGGACGCCCAGCAGTGGCTGGTCGACCACCCCGAGGCGATTCCGCGGGCGGTCGAGGAGTTCATCCGCTTCTACCCGCCGGTCGTGGCGCTGGGGCGCACCTGCACGCGCGACGTCGAGGTCGCCGGTACGCAGATGAAGAAGGACGACTTCGTCATGCTGGGCTACGGAGCCGCGAACCGTGACCCGCGCGTCGTCGACAAGCCGACGGAGATGGACCTCAACCGTGAGAGCGTGCTGCACTCCGCCTTCGGGGTCGGCGTGCACCGCTGCATCGGCTCGAACCTCGCCCGCCAGGAACTGAAAGTGACCTTCGAGGAGTTCCTGCGGCGGGTCCCGAAGTTCAGCCTCAAGTCCGGCACCGAGCCGGTCTACGACACCGGCTTCCTCCGCACGATGAAGGACCTCCACCTGGTCTTCAGCTAGCCACAGTCTCTCTCCAGACGCCGCGGATCGTCGGTCTGAGCCTGCGCGGCCCAGACCGACGGTCCGTTGTGCGTTCTACCCAACCCCAGCGAGCGGAAGTGAACATGACGACGATCAAAGTCAGCTCCCTGTGTTCCGGTCACGGGCGCTGCTACACGCTGTACCCCGATGTCTATGAGTCCGACGACGATGGCTACAACGCGCACATGAACGGTGAGTTCGAGGTCCCGGCTGAGCTGATCGAGACCGCGCGGGCCGGCGCCAAGGCCTGCCCCGAGCGGGCCATCACGGTCGAGGAGGGTGAGGGTTAGGCCTCCGGGCGAAAGCCGGAGCCGAGCAGGACGTAGGCGGCTCTCAGGTGATCCTCGAGGTCGCCGCCGGTCCGCGCCCAAGCGGTGAACGCGGCGATTGAGGCACCAAGCGCCGCGTACCCGAGCGTCTGAGGTTCGAGTGCGTCGGGCTCGAACCCCCACCGTCGGGCGGCATACTCGGCCACCACGGCTCGCCAGGCGGAGTAGCGCAGCATCGAATGGGCCTGCAGGGCGGGAACCGTGGTGATGAGCGTCAGGCGCAGCCGCAGCTCCGGCAGCTGCTCTTTCGGGTACCGGTTCGAGGACATGGCGGCGGCGGCGACGGCCTCGACGACCGGAACGTCATTGCCGTAACGGTCCAGGTCGGCGCGGATCCGCTCGAGCACGCGGTCGAAGTCGCCCCAGACAATGTCGTTCTTGGACGCGTAGTAGCGGAAGACCGTCCGTCGGCCCACCCCGAGGGCCGCGGCGATGTCGTCGACGGTGGTCTCCTCGAAGCCCCGCTGGACGAACAGGTCCAGGGCGACCGCGCCGACCGATTCCCGCGAGGTAATCGGCGGGCGTCCGCGCGACGCTGCGCCGACGGCTTCATCACTCATCGACACATTCTTACTTGCGAGATCTGGCACCCGGTGTTATAAGTCTGTGTGATCCCCGTCACTGTCATAAGGAGGGTATGCCGTGTCTGAAGTCATCACCGAGGATGTCGAGTCCACCGAGCCGCAGGAGACAATCGTCGCGGAAGCTCCGGAGCGACTGGTCGAGGACGACCTCCTCGTCGAGGACGTCTCCATCGACGGCATGTGCGGCGTCTATTAGACCGACCATGACCGAGTTCGACCTCGACCGCCCCTGGCAGGTCAGCAGCGGCGTCTCCCTGCGTCCCGAGCGCTTCGGCGCGCTCGCGTACAGCTTCGACACCCGGCGGCTCTCGTTCTTGAAGAGCCGTCGTCTGTTCGAGGTCGTGCGCACGCTCGAGCAGCATCCCAGCGGACGTGAGGCCTGTGAGGCGGCCGGGGTGCAGGGCGTCGAACTCTCACAGGTCACGGCAGCACTGACCACGCTGGCCGACACCGGAATGATCATCGAGAGGAGCATGGCGTGAGCACACTGACGGTGAATCCGGCCCCACGGGCGCGGACATTGATCGACCACTTCGAGGAGGGCCTCGACGCCCCGATCTGTCTGACCTGGGAGCTCACCTACGCCTGCAACCTCGCCTGCGTGCACTGCCTGTCCAGCTCCGGGCGGCGCGATCCCAACGAGCTGAGCACTGCGGAGGCGCGCGCGATCATCGACGAGCTCGAGCGGATGCAGGTGTTCTACGTGAACATCGGCGGCGGTGAGCCGACCGTCCGCAAGGACTTCTGGGACCTGCTGGACTACGCCACCGCCCACCACGTCGGCGTGAAATTCTCCACCAACGGCAGCCGTATCACCCCGGAGATCGCCACGCGCCTCGCCGCCAACAGCTACGTCGACGTGCAGATCTCCCTGGACGGCGCCACGCCCGAGATCAACGACAAGGTCCGCGGCGTCGGGTCCTATGACACAGCGATCGCGGCGATGGAGAACCTGGCCGCGGCCGGCATGAAGAACTTCAAGATCTCCGTCGTGGTCACCCGGGAGAACGTCTCCCAGCTCGACGACTTCAAGGCGATCGCCGATCGCTACGAGGCCCAGCTCCGCATCACCCGCCTGCGCCCCTCCGGCCGCGGCGCCGATGTGTGGGATGACCTGCACCCCACCGCCGATCAGCAGCGCGAGCTCTATGAGTGGCTGATGTCCCATGGCGAGAACGTGCTCACCGGGGACTCGTTCTTCCATCTGTCCGCCTTCGGTGAGGCGCTGCCGGGTCTCAACCTGTGCGGCGCCGGACGCGTCGTCTGTCTGATCGACCCGGTCGGCGACGTCTACGCCTGCCCGTTCGCCATCCACGACGCCTTCCTGGCCGGCAACGTCCGCTCACCGGGCGGCTTCACCGGCGTGTGGCGCGAGTCCGAGCTGTTCCAGGACCTGCGCAAGCCCCAGAGTGCGGGCCTGTGTGGCAGCTGCACCTTCTACGACAGCTGTCGCGGTGGCTGCATGGCCGCCAAGTTCTTCACCGGGTTGCCGCTGGACGGCCCCGACCCCGAGTGCGCGCTCGGTCACGGCGAGAAGCTGCTGGCCGCCCGTGAGCCTGGGGCCCGGTTCCCCCAGGCCAGCCAGGACCACTCCAAGCCGAAGGCCACACGCCTCCAGCTCAACCCGCTGCCGGTGGTGGACCACGCCCCCGACCGGGCATGCGACGAGAACCCCCTCGCGGGTTTCACCCCCGACCAGAGTTAACGAAGAAGGCACAGACATGACTGATGCATGGTTCGAAACCGTCGCCGAAGCCCAGCGCCGCGCGAAGCGGCGCCTCCCGCGCTCGGTCTACAAGGCGCTGATCGGCGGCTCCGAGCGCGGCCTGACCCTGCACGACAACCAGCGGGGGTTCGCCGAGCTCGGCTTCGCCCCGCACATGGCGGACCTGCCCACCGAGCGTGACCTGAGTACCACGGTGATGGGCCAGGAGCTGTCCATGCCGGTGATGATCTCTCCTACCGGCGTCCAGGCCGTCCACTCCTCCGCCGAGATCGGGGTCGCCGCCGCCGCCGCTAACCGCGGTATCACGATGGGCCTGAGCGGCTTCGCCTCCAAGCCGATCGAGGAGGTCGTCGCGGCCAATCCGGCTACGTTCTTCCAGAGCTACTGGATCGGCACCCACGACGAGATCCTGGCCCGGATCAATCGCGCGAAGGATGCTGGCGCGGTCGGCCTCATCGCCACGCTCGACTGGTCGTTCTCCAACGGCCGTGACTGGGGCAGCCCGTTCATCCCCTCCGACATCAACTTCGAGGCGGTGCGCAAGCTCGGCGTCGACGTGGCGTTGCACCCGCGCTGGCTGATGGACTTCGCCAAGACCGGCGCCCTGCCGGATCTCGGCGCGCCGAACATGGTCCCGCTCGGTCAGACTGCGCCGAAGTTCTTCGAGGCCTACGGCCAGTGGATGGCAACTCCGTCACCCACCTTCGAGGACATCGCCTGGCTGCGTGACGCGTGGGACGGACCGTTGATGATCAAGGGCATTACCCGCGTCGACGATGCGCGCCGAGTCGCCGACATCGGCGTCACCGCGATCTCGGTGTCCAACCACGGCGGCAACAACCTCGACGGGACTCCGGCGACGATCCGCTGCCTCGCGGCGATCGTCGACGCGGTGGGTGACGAGGTCGAGGTCATACTCGACGGCGGGATCCGCCGGGGCGGCGACGTCGTCAAGGCGCTCGCCCTCGGCGCACGCGCGGTGATGATCGGCCGCGCCTACCTGTGGGGCTTGGCCGCCAACGGCCAGCCCGGCGTGGAGAACGTGCTCGACATCATCCGTGGTGGCATCGACTCGGCGCTGATCGGCACCGGACGCGCCTCGGTGCACGATCTCAGGCGTGAGGACATCGTCATCCCGCCCGGCTTCGAGCTCGCGCTCGGCGCCGAGACGGTCACCGCCGAGTGAACCGACTCGGGTCACTGGCCTCGGCGCAGCTCGCCAACGCCGAAGCGCTGCTGGTCATCCCCTGCGGGGCGACCGAGCAGCACGGCCCGCACCTGCCACTGGACACCGACACGACGATCGCCGTCGCACTCGGCGACCGACTCGCCGCCGTGCGTGAGGAGGTCGTCGTCGCCCCGGCGATCCCGTACGGCTCCAGCGGTGAACATCAGAGCTTTCCCGGCACCCTGTCTGTGGGACAGGGTGTGACTGAGCTGCTGATCCTCGAGCTCGTCCGCTCGGCCGCCGAGACGTTTGACCGCATCCTGTTGCTCAACGCCCACGGCGGCAACGCCGCCCCGCTGACCCGCGCCGTGCGGCGCCTGCGCGACGAGGGACGTGACGTGCGCGCCTGGAATCCCGCGGCGACCTGGACGGGTGACGCCCACGCCGGTCTGACCGAGACCTCGGTGATGCTTGCGCTCGCGCCCCAATCCGTCGACATGACCCGGGCGGAGCCGGGGGCTACCCAGCCGTTGGGCGAGCTGTTCCTCGAGCTCGAGCGAGGGGGCGTGGCCGCGGTGAGTCCCAACGGCGTGCTCGGTGACCCCTCCGGCGCATCCGCCGCCTACGGTGAGAAGCTCATGACCGAGGCCGTGGTGCAGCTGGCGCGATTTGTGACGGAGTGGCCGATCCGGTCCGGGGCCGCGGCGATGACGCGATGAGCCGCGTCGCCCTGGTCACCGGCGCCGCCCGCGGCATCGGGGCTGCGACGGTGGCCCAGCTCAACGCCGAGGGCTGGTCGATCGTGGCCGTCGACCGGGCCGCCGACGACCCCCGTCTGCCCTACGCGATGGGCACCCCCATGCAGCTCGACGCCGTCGTCGACGCCTGCACCGACGCCGTCGCGGTGCATGCCGACGTGGCCGACCGCGTGGGCATGACCGCCGCCGTCGCGCTCGCCGAGACCCGCTTCGGCGGACTCGACGCCGTCCTCGCCTGCGCCGGGGTGATCGCCGGAGGCGTCCCGCTGTGGGAGATGCCCGTCGACCAGGAGGAGGCGGTCCTGGAGACCGACCTCATCGGCGTGATGACCGCCGCCCGGGTGGGGATTCCCGCGCTGCTGCGCCGCCCCGAGCCGCGGACCGGTCGCTTTGTGGCCATCGCCTCCGCCGCAGCGACCCGCGGGCTACCGATGCTCGCCGCCTACTGCGCCGCCAAGGCGGGCGTGGTCGGACTGGTGCATGCCCTGGCCATGGAGCTGCGCGGCACCGGCGTCACCGCCAACGCGGTGGCGCCCGGCTCGACCGACACGCCGATCCTCGCCGAGAGTGCCCGCCTTTATGACCTGCACAGCGGCGAGTCCTTCGCCTCCCAGCAGCCGATCGAGCGGCTGCTCGAGCCCGCAGAGATCGCCGCCATGCTCGTCTGGCTCGCCGGTGAGCGCGCCGGTGGCGTCACCGGGGCGCTGATCCCGGTCGACGGCGGCCTCACCGTGTGAGCCAGCCGCTCCAGCTTGACCTCGATCACCTCACGCGCGTCTTCAACGACGGGCGGACCATCCTGGGTGGCGATCCCCCACGGGTTCTCCGTCTGACCGCGGGAGGCGCGGAGGCCGTCCGCGAGATGCTTGCGGGAGGCGCGGCGAACACGCCGACGCTCCAGGCGCTCACCCGGCGGCTCATCGACGCCGGCATCGCCCATCCCCGCCCGGTCAGGGCCCCCGTCACCGATGTCACGGTGATCATCCCGGTGCATGACCGGCCCGAGGAGCTGAATCGCTGCCTCGCCGCACTCGGCGAAGTGCCGACACTCGTGGTCGATGACGGCTCCGCGGACGTCGAGGCGGTCGCCGCGGTGTGTCGTCGTCACGGTGCTGGGTTGCTGCGCCGGGACACCGCGGGTGGCCCAGCCACGGCTCGCAACACCGGACTGCTGCACGCCGGCACTGAGCTCGTCGCCTTCCTCGACTCCGATTGCGTGCCCGCGGCCGGTTGGCTGGCCATCCTGTGCGGCGTCCTCCGCGATCCGACGGTCGGCGCGGCAGCTCCGCGTATTCGCCCGCTGAACCGCGATGGCGACGACGGCGGCGGGGCCCTCGCTCGGTACGCCGCCGACCGCTCTCCGCTCGACCTCGGCGCCCACCCAGCGACGGTACTGCCCGGTGGGCGGGTCGCCTACGTGCCGACCGCTGCTCTGCTGGCGCGTCGGGCCGCGCTTGGCGACGGCTTTGACCCGGCCCTGCGCTACGGCGAGGACGTCGATCTCGTCTGGCGCATCCACGACCGCGGCTGGCGCGTGGTCTATGAGCCCGCCGCGACGGTCCGCCATGCCGAACCGGCACGCGCCGGCCAGCTTTTGCGCCGCCGCTTTGCCTACGGCACCTCGGCCGGCCCGCTCGCCCGGCGTCACCCTGAGCGGCTCGCGCCCGTGCGTTTGCATCCCCGCCCCGCGGCGATCACCGCCCTGGCGCTTGCGCGCCGCCCGCGCGCAGCCGCTCTGTTGACCGGCGCCCATGTCGCTCTCACCGCCCGGGCACTGGGCCGGGTCGACGTGCCCGCCGGTGCCGCGGCCAGCCTGGCGTTGCGCGGTCTGGCCGACAGCGCCGTGGCAATCGGCCGGGCGACCACGATGCTGCTTCCCGGCGTGCTCGCCGTGGGCCTGACTCGACGAGCGACCGCACCGTCGGCCCTGGCGCTCCTGCTCGCCGAGCCGGCCCGCGGCTGGGTGCGCCCCACCCGCAGCCTCGACCCGGTCCGCTGGACTGGCCTCGCGGTCGCCGACGACGTCGCCTACGGGGCGGGCGTGTGGCTCGGCGCGTTACGCGCCCGCACCACCGCTCCCCTCCGCCCAGCGGTGGCAAGCCAGCTGAAACCCAGGGATCAGAGCGAGGCCGAGACGAGCCTCAGACACTGCCTACGGGGCTGGTGGGCTGCGCGGTAGCCGCCTGCGCATCAGCCATTGCGATCGACGGTGTACTGCCCAGGACTTTCTCGCCTGATATGACGGTGCCGTCCGCGTAGCGGAACGTGTAGTTCTCGTAGTCGGGCCGGCGGGTGAACTCCCAATACTCGAGGTTGAGAAAAGGCATCACAAAAGTGACGCGGCCCTTGGAGTTGCGGTAGTAGGTGCCAAAGCCGGGATGTGTCCACACCGTGGTGGCGTGGATCTCGTCCACAAGCTGGTTGTACCGCTCAGTCACATCCTCACGAGCATCCACTGCGGTGACGCCCATCTCGAGCATCCCGGTGATCAGATCCCGCAGGTAACGCATCTGCACCTCCATGAAGTACATGAAGCTCCCGCTGCCGGGGAACGAGTGCGGGCCGCCCAGCATGAAGAAGTTCGGGAAGCCAGGGATGGTGACCCCCAGGTACGCTTTCGGGTCGTCCTCCTCCCACACCTCACGCAGATGCGCACCCTGTACTCCGTAGACGTCGAGCGAGTCGAGGAAGTAGGACGCGTCGAACCCGGTCGCCCAGATGATCACGTCGACTGGGTATTCCTGGCCCGTCTGGCTGACAGGACCGGCCGCTGTGACCGACGAGACTCCCTCGGTGACGAGTGAGACGTTGTCGCGCCGGAGCATCTTGAACCAGCCATTGTCCATGAGGATGCGTTTGCCGAAGGGCGGATAGTCGGGCACCGACTTCTCGATGAGGTCGGGACGGCCTTCCAGCTGTTCCAGGATGTACCGGGTGTAAAAGCGACGGTGCCCGTCGTTGCGGGCGTTGACGGAACGCTCTGGATGGTCCCACTCGGGATCGACGCGAAGGGCTTCGATGACCTTGTCCCCGAACTGCCAGAACATGCGCAACCAGTACCAGGCGTGGTAGAGGCGCACAGTACGCAGCAGCATGCGCTGCTCTCCAACAATCTCCTTGCGGAACATCGGGAATGGCGCGATCCACTGCGGGGAGCGTTGGAAGATCGTCAGGTGTTCGACATCGGTCGCGATCTTGGGCGAGATCTGCTGGGAGCTTGCTCCGACGCCGATGACTGCAACGCGCTTTCCCTTCAGGTCAAGCCCTTCGGGCCAGCGCGACGAGTGGAACTGAGTGCCGCTGAAGCTCTCGATACCCGGGATTTTGGGGAGCTTTGGCTTGTTGAGCGATCCCACCGCAGTGATGACAACGTTCGCGGTGTGCTCCTCGACGCTTCCGTCAGCCGATCGCACCGCCACGGTCCAAAGACTCGTGCTGTCGTCGAAAGTTGCACTGAGCACTTCTGTATCGAAGCGGACGTGCGGCCGAATGCCGAGCTCCTCCACCGCGTCCGCGAAGTACTGATGGAGCTCGTCGCGCAACTCGAAGTGCTGTTTCCAGTCACGATCAAAAAACGAGAACGAGTAGAGGTGGCTCGGGGTATCGACGCCGGCGCCCGGGTACGTGTTGTCGTGCCAGACGCCGCCGGCGGCCGACCGCCGTTCGAAGACCGTGTAATCCGCGCCCATCTGCTCCAGGTAGTGTGCGCCGGCGATCCCGGCGATGCCCAACCCGATCATGATGAACTTGAATCCCTCGGGCGCCTGAAGCGGCTTTGTTTCGATTACGGCTTCCCCGGTCGCAGAGCGGCGGTGTATCTCCCCCGCAAGCAACGGGCCGTATCGGCCGTCGATCTCTTCCCCGAGGAAGATGCTCGTGAGCTTGACCGCCGCCTCCGGGGACAGAGTTGCGATGGCGGGGACGCCGCCGTTTTGAAGGTGCAGCAGAGCCTGGGCGCCGGCGACACGGATTTCGTCTTGGACCTCCTCGGGCAACCCACCCGAGTCATGTGCCGTCAGGCCCTTTCCTCGGGTCGGCCGGTAGCGTTCCTCGAGCCACCTCTCGTCGCCTGTCACCTGGTAGACGACCATCAACAGCGTGGGGATGTTCGCCACGCGCACCGCATCCCACACGTTCGTCTCGTCCAAGACCGGGACGTGGCCGCTGCCGTCAGCTGACCTTTGCGCTCTGTGCTCCGTCATTTGTCGCTTCACTATCCGATCTACGCTCAACGGCGTCCGTCTCTCATGGCCCGCCGTCTTTCACGGCTTCAGGACCCCTCTCGGGGAGAAGTCGTCTACGTTAATGTTGACGGTTACCCCGACTCCTGTCAACTTGACCGTTGACGTCGAGCCATGAACGTCATCCAGCACCACGATGCAGTGAGTTGAACGACCGAGCCCCCCGCGGATCTCGCAGACGGCTCAATGTCATATCCGGCTGATCTCAGGTTGCTGGTCTGGGTGTTTCTGCGGCCGCGTCGCGTGCGCGTGCGCGTGCTCGGACCCACGCCCGTGCTTCGATCGCGCGTTCGCGGTTGCTCGCGCCGAGTGCGACCGGCAGCACCGCCCGGGATATGAACTTTGGACCGGCCTGGTTCAGCTGCCGACGAGACGATCTCGGAGCCGGCGCAATGAGGCTGCGTCAGCCGCTTCGATCACGATCTCCCCGTCCTGGAGGGCAATCGACAGCTTGCGCGAGACGCGCGCACCAACGATCCACGCGTTCCGCACTGACGAGCGCGGGTGCGCCAGTACTGCGGCAGGCCCTTGCCCGCCCTGTGAGACGAAGATGAGGCGATCGCGGGTCAACGCGAGGAAGCCGTTCCGGCGATCGATCTCGCCGGCGAGGAACTCGACCACGAACTCGCCATCGGCAAGCTCGACACCCCAGCCCATGAGCAACTCGGGAACTGTCAGCGCTTCGCGATCGGCGCGCTGCCGTCCACCCCGCCAGCGATTGGCGGACCGAATGACCTTCCGATCGGGAAACGCGACCGGAGCCGGCGCGAGCAGCAACGAGCCGTCAGGTCGCTCCTCGACGACGAGATAATCGCCGGACCGGTCGCCGGTCAGACTCACGTGTACCGCTTGCGGTCTGGCCACCGCGAGAGTCTCTCATGCCTGCCATGAGCCCGCTATTCCTGTCCGCTGCAGGCCCCGGTAAGCGCTCAGAGCGTCCCCTGCTCGGGCGTCCCCGCCGGATGGGGCGTCAGCCGCTGGACATCCATCGGGCTGACCAGCTTGCCCTCCAGGCGCACCAGCAAATCGTGCAGCGCCGGGCTCTTGGAGTGCGCCTGAATCGCCTCCAGACTGGCCCACTTCTCGATCATGACGACCCGGTCCTCGCTCTCCTGGAGGGCGTAGAGCTCACATCCCTCATCGTTGGCGTGGACGGGTGGAATTGCCTCCGCGAAGGCGGCGATCACCTCGTCGCGATGCTCCGGGATGGGAATGGCGGTGGCGACGATGATGACGCTCATGGGGGGCCTCCTGGCGCTGGGGTGTGATTGAGAAGAACGGTACGGGTCAACGGTCGAAGAAGCGCGAGAGCCCTGCCGCGACGTCTCGGTAGGTGCGCGCGGTCGCCAGACGTCCGCGGCCGAGGCGAGCCAGGTCGCGACCGAGCTCGGGATCGTTCTCACCGGTGACGTCAAGCAGGACGTCGAGGCGTCCCAGCGCCGCCGCGGCCTGGCGCGGGTCCGGCCCGGCGTTGTGCACGCAGTCCGACAGCAGGATGGCTCGGGTGTCCGTGCTGCGGGCACCGGCGAGCTCCCGCGCGGCCACCTCCAGCGGGAACGCGACATTGGTCAGCCCACGCGCAGGGATGCGCAGCATGTCCTCCAGCAGCTCCCTGGGATCACGGCGCTGGCCGAGGTGCGCCAGCACCGCGGCGTCTGACCAGAAGGCGACGACGCCGAGGTCGTCGTCGACCAGCTCACCCGCGAGCGCTCCGACGGTCGCCGCGGCGGTGGCGATCCGCTCCCCCCGCATCGAGCCCGACACGTCGACGAGCAGCACGACCGCCCGCCGGGTGCGGATCCGTTCACGCACGAAGATGTCCTCATCCGTCGGTCGCGGGTGCTCGACCAGCGCCGCGAGGGTCGCGTCGAGATCAACCTCATCCGACCCGCCGCGATAGCGCCGGCTGACCAGCTCACCCCCCGCACCGCGCGATGCGGTCTCCCGCCGCGGACGCGGCAGCGCGAGCCGGGCGGCGATCTCCTGGGCGCGACGCAGCGTCGCGGCGTCGACTGCCGCGTCCCGGTCGACCTCGGTCAGCGCACCCTGCTCATCGGTCGTGCCCGGCAGGCTGGCGCCGGGCGACTTGGGAACCGGGCCGCGCCGGTCGCCGTCCCCCGACAGCGCGTCGCCCCCACCGCCGGAGGCCGACGCGTCATGCAGCGTCGGCGCCTCATCCAGCTGCTTGGGACGCCGGCGCAACGGCCGCATTCCCGACTTCTGAGAACCCCGCCGGGTCAACGGCGAATCGAGGCCCTCCAGAGCTCTTCAACCAGGGTCGGCCGCCGCCGGTTCCAGGATGAAGTGGTCCTCCCAGATCCGTCGCAGCACTTGCTCCGGAGTGATCTCAGCCGTCTCATCGAGATAGATGCGTCCGGATAGCGCGAGGACCATCCCGTCGAACACGACGTCTCTGTAACGGTCGTCGTCCGGGTCGCTCACCCCCGCCATCTCCAGCAGCTGCCCGGTCACCAGCGTCAGATCGATCGCCCCGCGCACACTCGAACCCTGCCGCAGATCATCCTGAGCCCGGGTCGCGCGCGTCAAGGCGACAGCGTCCTGCACGAGCCGGTCCCATAGACCGGCGCTCAACTCCGCCCGTCCGGTCCGTTGCGTGACGATGTCACGCTCAGCCCCGGCGTCCTGATAGCCGACCGCCAAACGGCACATCCGGTCATGCACCGAGGTCGACAACCGCGTCGTCCCCACGTTGTCGAACGGATTCATCGAGGCGATCACCCGAAAACTCTCCAGCGCGGTGATCACCCCGACGCGCGGGATCGCCACCTGACGCTCGGCCATCGCGGTCAACAACGTGTTCAACGTGTCCTCAGGGGCCCGGTTGAACTCCTCCATGTACAGGAAGCCACCCGTGCGCATCGCCTCGACCAGCGGCCCTTCCGTGAAGTTCTCAGCCGTGTAATCCTCGCGCAGCACCCGGGAGGGATCGTGATGGCCCAACAGCCGGGCCGGGGTCAGATCGGCGTTGCCCTCGACGAACAGCAGCGGCACCCCCCACTCACTGGTGATCGCCCGCAACAGCGTCGACTTGCTCGTCCCGGGCGGGCCCTCGAGCAGGATGTCGCACCCGGCCGCGACCGCGGCGAGCACGAGGTCGAGCTCGTGCTCGCGACCGACGACGTGACCCCGGATGCGCTCCCGGGCCGCCAGCAGCTCGGCATTCACTTGACGGTGTACCCCGCGTCGACCTTCAGCTCGAGGCCGGTGATGTAGCGCGCCTCCTCGGAGGCGAGGAACAGCACCGCATTGGAGATGTCCACCGGCTCCACCCAGGGAACCGGGAGGCTGTTGATCGCGGTGAAGATCGGCTCCGCATCCGCCTGGGTCGGTGCGTCGTGATCGGGCATGAACAGTTTGTACAGGGATTCGTTCTGGATCATCGGCGTGTTGACCGACGTCGGGTGCACCGAGTTGACCCGGATCCGATGTGGTGCCAGCTCGTTGGACAGCGTCCGCATGATGCCCACCACCGCGTGCTTGGATGCCGTGTAGGGCAGCACGTTGGGCGTCCCCTTCAGCCCGGCCGTCGAGCTGGTGAGGATGATCGAGCCGCCGCTGCCCTGCTCGACGAGCGCGGGGATGACCGCCTTGCATGTGTGCCAGACGCCCTTGGCGTTGATGTCGTTGACCTCGTCCCACTGGGCGTCGGTGACGTTCTGGCTCTCCTGGCCGAACACGAAGATGCCGGCGTTGGCCGACACGATGTCGATCCGTCCCAGCTGGGCGAGTCCGTCCTCGAAGGCGCGCTTGAGCGCATCGAAGTCACGCACGTCGGCCTGGCTGGCCACGATGCGACGGTCGAGCGCCTCGACCTGGCGCACCGTCTCGGCGAGATCCTCCGGCGTGGCGCCGTCATAGAACGGAGCCACCTCTGGCAGGGTCTGACAGATGTCGACGGCGATGATGTCGGCACCCTCCTGCGCCAGGCGGATCGCATGGGAGCGACCCTGGCCACGAGCCGCACCGGTGATGAAGGCGACCTTGCCCTCCACGCGGCCACTCATTTGATCACCGCCCCGGCGTCGACGGGCAGTGCCACACCGGTGATGTATCGGCCCTCATCGGAGGCGAGGAACAGCAGCGCATTGGAGATGTCTCGCGGCTCCACCCAGGGGATGGGCAGGACGTTGAGCGACTGGGACGCCGGTGCGAAGTCCTCGCGCGTCGGGTTCTCCGCCGCCGGGTCGAACAACCGGTAGGTCGCCTCGTTCATGATCATCGGCGTGTCGACCTGCGTCGGGCACAGGGCGTTGACGCGGATCATGTCGGGCCCGAGCTCGAGCGCGAGCGTCTTCATCAGTCCGATGACACCGTGTTTGGCCGCCACGTAGTGCGCGGTGTTCGCAAAGCCGATCAGCCCCGCGGCTGAGCTGGTGAGGATCAGCGAGCCGCCGCGGCCACCGGCCCTGATGTGCGGGATGGCCGCCTTGGCGGCGTGCCACACCCCGGTGAGGTTCGTGTCGATCATGTCCTGCCACTGGCGCTCCTCCATGTCGAACGGCGCGGGACTCGAGATACCGGCGTTCGCCGAGACGACGTCGAGTCGGCCGAGCTCGGCCACGCCTGCGTCGACCGCGGCCTTGACGGCACCGTAGTCTCGGACGTCGGCCTGGGTCGCGATGATCCGGCGGTCGAGTGCCTCGACGGCCTCGATCGTCTCGGCCAGGTCCTTCGGCGTCGCCATCCCGTAGGGCACCGAGTCGATCTGGGAGCAGATGTCGATGGCGATGATGTCCGCGCCCTCCTCGGCCAGGCGGATCGCGTGGCTGCGTCCCTGGCCGCGCGCGGCCCCGGTGACGAAGGCGACCTTGTCCTTCAAACGATCAGGCATCTCTCTCCTGGGGTTCAGCGGGTCGGCGACTGGTTGACCCCGGTGAGGATCAGGTGGCCCGCGTCGACGGGGATCGTCACGCCGGTGACCTTGGCGGCGAGGTCGGAGTTGAGGTACAGCGCCGTGTCGGCGATGACCTGGGGGTCCATGAACGTCGTGCCCTTCAGCGCGGCGAACCCGTAACCGCCCTCCAGCATGTCCGCCTCGGTCCCGCCTTCATGGCCGGCGAACATGTCCCAGGCGCCCTGGTGGTCGGTCATTGGGGTCTTGATCGCGCCGGGGTTGATCGAGTTGCAGCGGATCCCGTGGGGCGCCAGCTCGAGGGCGATGTTCTTCATCAGGCCGATGACCGCGTGCTTGGCCGCCACGTAGTGGGCGTAGTTGAGGCCGGCCTCGAGCCCGTTGGTGGAGGAGGTGATGACGATCGAGCCGGTCTGGCGCTCGATCATGTGCGGGGCGACCGCCTTGGCCGCCTTCCACACCCCGGTGAGGTTGACGCCGATCATGTCGTCCCATTGCTCGTCGGTCAGCTCCCAGAATGGCGCCATGGTCCAGATCCCCGCGTTGGCGATGAGGATGTCGATCTGCCCGAACTCGGCGAGCCCGCGACTCACCGCCTCATCCAGCTGGGCCTGGTCTCGCACGTCGACGGTCAGGGACACCGCACGCCGGTCGAGCGCCTCGACCTGGCGGACGGTCTCGGCGAGGTCGTCCGGGGCGGCCATCTTGTACGGGACGGTGGCGATCTGGTCGTTGATGTCGACCACGATCACATCTGCGCCCTCACGGGCACATGTCACTGCGTGAGCGCGGCCTTGGCCGCGTGCAGCGCCGGTGATCAGGGCGACCTTCCCGTCGAGCATTCCCATCGTCCACTCTCCTTGAGTCCATGATTCTCGGTGCCCTCGCTCAGCTCATTTACATCAGAAAGCAATGCTTTTGAGCTTAGCGCCTCGGGCACCTCGGTGTGTCCTCCGTCACTCACTCTTCACCGATACTTGGGCCCCAATTAGTTGACCCTCCTTGTATTCTTTCTCCCAGTAGGTTCGAGCCACGTCGGTCGAGGGAGAAGAGATGGCGATCCAGGCCAGCAGTGCCGACGAAGTCGGCGAGAGCGGAGTCAGTCAGTCACCGTTGCGCTTCGTGACGGTGGCGTCCCTGTTCGACGGTCACGATGCGGCGATCAACGTGATGCGGCGCCTCATCCAGGACCGCGGCGTCGAGGTGATTCACCTCGGGCACAACCGCAGCGTCTCCGACGTGGTGCGTGCGGCGATCCAGGAGGACGCGGACGCGATCGCCATCACCTCCTACCAGGGCGGGCACCTGGAGTACTTCAAGTACGTCGTCGACATGCTCGCCGAGCGCGGGGCCTCCCACATCCGCGTGTTCGGTGGCGGTGGCGGCACGATCACGCCGGAGGAGATCGCCCAGCTCCAAGCCCAGGGCGTCGAGCGGATCTATCACCCCAATGACGGCATGGCCATGGGGCTCACCGGCATGATCGACGACGTCGTCGAGCGCACGACCGCCTACCGCGCCGCCCGCACGCAGGATCGGGCCAGCCTGCTCGTCGGCACGGAAGCGACCGACCAACAGGTCGCCCAGGCGCTGTCGGCCCTCGAGGACGAGACCTATGACCCCAGCGAGCTCGAGCCGATGCGCGCCGGCGCCCACCGCGTCCCGGTGATCGGCATCACGGGCACCGGCGGTGCGGGCAAGAGCACGGTGACCGACGAGCTGCTCAACCGCCTGACTCACCGCTTCGGCGACAAGCGGATCGCCGTGGTGGCGGTCGACCCGTCCCGGCGGCGCACCGGGGGGGCCCTGCTGGGCGACCGGATCCGCATGAACAGCCTGCGCGACCCCTCGATCTACATGCGCTCCCTGGCCACCCGGGCGGCCAACCGCTCCACCAGCGCGATCCTGGCCGACGCCCTCAGCCTGCTGCGCGGTGCCGGCTTCGACCTGATCATCGTGGAGACCGCCGGCATCGGCCAGAGCGACTCAGACATCGTCGACCTCGTCGACATCCCGCTGTACGTGATGACGAGTGAGTTCGGCGCCGCCTCCCAGCTGGAGAAGATCGACATGCTCGACCTGGCCGAGGTGGTGGTCATCAACAAGTTCGACCGGCGCGGCTCGCTCGACGCGCTGCGCGACGTGCGCAAGCAGTGGCGGCGCAACCACGTCGCCTTCGAGACGCCCGAGGCTGAGATTCCGGTCTACCCGACGATCGCCAGCCAGTTCAACGACCCGGGCGTCACCTGGATGTTCCACAACCTCTGTCGAGTGATCGGCGCGCGCTCCGAAGACGGACCCGGCGCCTGGGATCCGGGGGCTGAACCTGAGACCCGGGAGCCGAGCGCCAGCGTGCTCATCCCCTCCGAGCGCGTGCGCTATCTGGCCGAGATCTCCGACCAGGGTCGCGGCATCGGGGCCGACATCGAGCTCAAGGCCGGCCAGGCCTCCGACGCCCAGCACTTCTTCAACGCCCTCCGGGCCCTGGATGACTCCGAGCTGCCGGGCGAGCTCGAGCACTACCCGGCATCTCTTCTCAACGATTCCCATACCGATTCAGACGCGATCGGCGTGCTGCGTCAACGGTATGAACAGGCGTTGGAGGCGCTCGGGCCAGAGGCTGTCTCTCTCCTCCGGTCCTGGCCTGAGCGCCTCGCGGGGGTCACCGCCGAGACGTACTCCTACAAGGTGCGCGGCAGGGAGGTGACCGGTGAGAACTATCGCCGCTCCCTCAGCGGCCAGATGATTCCCAAGATCGCCGCGCCCCGACTCGAGGGCTGGGGCGATCAGCTGCGCTTCCTCATGAAGGAGAACCTGCCCGGCGCCTATCCCTACACCGGCGGGGTGTTCCCCTACCGGCGCGCCGGTGAGGACCCGGCCCGGATGTTCGCCGGTGAGGGCACCCCGGAGCGGACCAACCGGCGCTTCCACTACGTCAGCCAGGGTCAGCCGGCGGCGCGACTGTCGACCGCCTTCGATTCGGTGACCCTGTACGGGGAGGACCCCGCCGAACGGCCCGACATCTACGGCAAGGTCGGCAACTCCGGCGTGTCGATCGCCACGGTCGATGACGCCAAGAAGCTGTACTCGGGCTTTGACCTGTCGTCGCCGACCACCTCGGTGTCGATGACCATCAACGGCCCGGCGCCGATCATCCTCGCCTGCTTCATGAACGCGGCGATCGATCAGAACGTCGAGAAGCACCTGCGCGAGAGCGGCGGCTGGGACGCCGCCCAGGCCCGGATGGCCGAGTATTTCGCCGGCCGTGGGGCCGGCTCCCCGGCGTACGCGGGTGAGCTGCCGGACACGAACACGGGCCTCGGCCTGGGTCTGCTCGGCGTCTCCGGCGACATGCTCGTCGAGCCCGAGGTGTACGAGCGGATCAAGACCGAGACGCTGTCGGCCGTGCGCGGAACCGTCCAGGCCGACATCCTCAAGGAGGATCAGGCCCAGAACACCTGCATCTTCTCGACCGAGTTCGGCCTGAAGATGATGGGCGACGTCCAGCAGTACTTCGTCGACCATGAGATCCGCAACTTCTACAGCGTGTCGATCAGCGGTTACCACATTGCCGAGGCGGGGGCCAACCCGATCTCCCAGCTCGCCTTCACGCTGTCCAACGGGTTCACCATCGTCGAGTACTACCTCGCCCGGGGCATGAAGATCGACGAGTTCGCCCCCAACCTCAGCTTCTTCTTCTCCAACGGCATGGACCCCGAGTACGCGGTAATCGGTCGCGTCGCCCGCCGCATCTGGGCCCGGGCGATGCGCGAGCGCTACGGCGCCGCGGCGCGGTCGCAGATGCTCAAGTACCACATCCAGACGAGCGGCCGCTCTCTCCACGCCCAGGAGATCTCCTTCAACGACATCCGCACCACGCTGCAGGCGCTGTACGCGCTGTTCGACAACGCCAACAGCCTGCACACCAACGCCTATGACGAGGCGATCACCACCCCCACCGAGGAGTCAGTGCGCCGCGCGCTGGCCATCCAGCTCATCATCAACCGCGAGCTGGGGCTCAACTTCAACGAGAACCCCTGGCAGGGCTCGTACGTCATCGAGGCGCTCACCGACCTCGTTGAGGCCGCCGTGTATGACGAGTTCGACCGCATCTCCGAGCGCGGCGGGGTGCTCGGCGCGATGGACACGATGTACCAGCGTTCCAAGATCCAGGAGGAGAGCCTGTACTACGAGCAGCTCAAGCACAGCGGCGAGCTGCCCCTCATCGGCGTCAACACGTTCCTCCCCAAGGACGGGCACGGGGAGCAGATCGACAAGCTCGAGCTGATGCGCTCCGACGACACCGAGAAGCACGCCCAGATCGACAACGTCCACGCCTTCCAGGCCCGGGCCGCGGACCGCGCCCCGGCGGCGCTGGCCCGGCTGCGCGAGGTGGCCCGCGCCCGCGGGAACGTGTTCGCCGAGCTGATGGACACGGTCAAGGTCGCCTCCCTGGGTCAGATCTCCGGCGCGCTGTATGAGGTCGGCGGCGAGTACCGTCGCAACATGTGAGCGACGCCCGCATCGTCTCCCTCGTCCCCTCGATCACCGAACTGGTGTGCGACCTCGGGCTGGCCGATGGGCTCGTGGGACGCACCGGGTTCTGCATCCACCCCTGGGAGACCGTGCGCCACATCCCCAAGGTCGGCGGGACCAAGGACCTCAAGTTCGAGGCCATCCGGGAACTGGCGCCCACCCACGTGATCGTCAACATCGACGAGAACCGCCGCGAGGACGCCGAGGCGTTGGCCGAGTTCGTGCCCGAGGTGGTGGTCACCCACCCGCTCAGCCCCCACGACAACCTCGCGCTCTACCGCCAGCTGGGCGAGGTGTTCGGCCGCCAGCGCGAGGCCGAGGCGCTGTGTGCGCGCTGGGAGGCGGCCCACGCCGCGCTGGCCGACGGGCCCGAGCGTCCGCGCCAGGACGTCGTGTACCTGATCTGGCGCGAGCCGTGGATGACCGTGGCCCCCGACACCTACATCTCCCAGACCCTCGGGCTGCTCAACTGGCACACCCAGCCGGCCGAGACCACCGAGCGCTACCCGGAGATCACCCTGGCGCAGTACGCGGGCCGGGTCGACCGGGTGCTGCTCTCCAGCGAGCCCTTCCACTTCAAGGACCACCACCTCGATGAGGTGCGCGCCCTGGTCCCCGGGGCCCAGGTCTCGCTCATCGACGGGGAGATGACCTCCTGGTACGGCAGCCGGGCGATCCAGGCGATGAGCTACCTGGCCGACTACGCGTCGTAGCGGTAGAAGCCGCGCCCGGACTTGCGCCCGTGATGGCCGGCCACGACGAGGCGCTTGAGCATGGTCGGCGGGGCGAAGTCGGGACGCTTGAACTCGTCATACAGGGACTCGCATACCAACAGCAGGGTGTCGAGGCCGATGAAATCCGACAGCTCGAGGGGACCCATGGGATGTCCACAACCGAGGCGCATCCCCTCATCGATGTCCTCGGCGCTGGCGAAGCCCTCCTCCAAGAGCCGCATGCCCGACATCAGGTAGGGCACGAGCAGCACGTTGACCACGAAGCCGGAGCGGTCCTTGGTGCGGATTGGCCGCTTGCTGATCTGGCGGACGAACGCCTCGGCGGCGTCGAGCGCGGCGGGGGCGGCGTCGAGGGTGGCCACCACCTCGACGAGCTTCATCACCGGCACCGGGGAGAAGAAGTGCAGACCCACCACCCGCTCGGGCCGCGTGGTGGCCGCGGCGATCTCGGCCACGGCGATGGAGGAGGTGTTGGTGGCCAGGAACGCGGCGCTGGGCAGGTGCGCGTCCAGCTGGGTGAACACGGCGGTCTTGACCTCGACCCGCTCGATCACCGCCTCGATGGCGGCGTCGACGTCAGCTAGGTCAGCCATGTCGGTGGTGTAGCTGACGCGGGTGGTCATCGCCGCGGCGTCCTCCGCGCTCAGCTTGCCGCGGCTCTGGAGCTTGTCCAGGGACGCGCGCAACCGCTGGCGCGAGCTCTCCAACGGTCCGGGCGAGGGCTCATAGACGATCACGTCGATCCCCACGGCAGCGGCGCTCTCGGCGATGCCCGAGCCCATGAACCCACCACCGATGACGGCAAGACGCGCAACCGAGGTCGGGGAATCCATGGGGCTCATACTGTCGGAGTGCCGAATACTACCGTCTGCCGGGTCTTCTGGCATTGTGGACGCGTGGCCCGCCAGCTCACCTTCGATCCGATCGCCGAGGCGGCGCGGCAGTGGCGCGAGCACTGGGGCGCCGACACCGCGGCCCCCATGGCCGCGGTCACCTCGATCATGCGCGCCCACCAGCTGATGCTGTCTCGGCTCAACACCGAGTTGGAGCCCCACGGGCTGACCTTCCCCCGCTATGAGGCGCTGATGCTGCTCTTCTACAGCCGCAATGGGTCACTGCCCCTGGGCAAGATGGGTGACCGCCTCCAGGTGCACCAGACGAGCGTGACGCCGCTCATCGACGGGCTGGAGAGCGCGGGGCTGGTGCGCCGCACCTCGCACCCCACCGACCGTCGCACCACCCTGGCGGCCATCACCCCGCGCGGCCGCAAGATCGCCCGCGCGGCGACGCAGGCGCTCAACGCGAGCCGCTTCGGCACCGAACCGCTGAGCGACCACGACCTCGATTCACTCACCGCAACGCTCGAGGGCTTCCGGCGCACCGCCGGCGACTTTCACGAGGAGGAATGACCACCATGACCAAGATCGCAGCATTGGGAATCGTCGGGGGCGGATTCATGGGGTCGGGCATCGCCGAATCCTGTGCTCGCGCGGATGTGGCGGTGGTCATCTATGAGCCGGAGCAGCCACCGCTGGAGCGCTCCCGGGCCCGGATCGCCGAGTCGCTCGACCGCGCGGTCTCCCGCGGGCGCCTCAGCGCCGAGGCGCGCGCCGACACCCTGGACCGGATGACCTGGACCACTCAGATGGAGGACCTGGCCGCCGCCGACGCCGTCGTGGAGGCGGTGACCGAGGACCCCACGGTCAAGGGCAAGATCTTCCAGAACCTCGACCGGCTGCTGCCCGACGCGGTGTTCCTCGCCTCCAACACCTCCTCGATCCCCATCGCCCAGATCGGGTCCTGGACCCAGCGACCCGAGCGCGTGCTGGGCCTGCACTTCTTCTCCCCCGTACCGGTGATGTCCCTCATCGAGGTGGTGGTCGGCTACCGCACCGACCCCGAGGTGGTGGCCACGGCCAAGACGTTCGCCGAGTCGATCGGCAAGTACGCGGTGGAGACCAAGGACCGCTCCGGGTTCATCGTCAACTTCCTCCTCGTGCCCTACCTGATGTCGGGGATTCGCATGTTCCAGGACGGCTTCGCCTCCCGTGAGGACATCGACGAGGCGATGACCCGGGGCTGTGGCTACCCCATGGGCCCGCTCACCCTGGCGGACTTCATCGGGCTCGACGTGCTCTACGCCATCGGCGACGCCCTGTTCGAGGAGTTCAAGCAGTCCGAGTACGCACCCCCGCCGCTGCTCCAGCGCATGGTCGTCTCCGGAGCCCACGGCCGCAAGACCGGCAAGGGCTTCTATGACTACCCGGCAGCCAGCTGAACCGGCGCGGGCGTTTGACGCGGCTGCTGAAATCATCGGTTCTACGTTGAAGGAGGGGTTCATGAGAAACATCTGGCGGCTCACCGCGGCAGGCGCGGTGACCGGAGGTCTGCTGGCGATTCCCGCTGGCGCAGTCGCGGCACCTGCGCTCAGCGCTCCGCTGGCGCCCTGTTACACGACCGCGCTGCCCAAGGGCGTGCCGAGCATTCCGGTGTCGCTCAGCGGCGGCGGGGCGAGCGACATGTTCACCCTGGCGATCAGCGACCCCAAGGGCGCCGAGGGCTCACTGGGTTCGACTTCGGGCACCTTCGACGGCAACGGGAACGGCTCCGCGACGCTGACGAACATCTATCCCCCGAAGGAGAACACCGACCCGTCCCCCGGCCAGGCCGTCAACCTCTCGGTGACCGACTTCGCCGCGGACGGCACCGAGACCGACACGGCGATCGGATCGACGCTCATCACCAACCGGGCGCTCAACCTGGGCTTCTCCTACATCGGGGGCAACACGGCCAAGGAAATCAGCGTGTCGGGCACGCAGTTCGCCAACCAGGCGTTGTACGGCTTCATCGTCCACAAGGGCAAGGTGGTCAAGCGCATCTCACTCGGCAAGGCGAACGTCTGTGGCTTCACCCAGCGCAAGTACCTGCTCATCCCCAAGCACGCCGCATTGGGCAAGTACATCTTCTACGTCAACGCCGGCCCGAAGTTGAATAAGGCAGCGGCGATCTCGAAGGCCTACGGAGTGGAGCGGATCTGAACCCGGTCGACGCCAGCGGGTGACTCGGTCTCGCTGGCGTCGTCTCCGGAATCGAGCTCCCCAGCCAGGCGGTCGAGGGACTTGCGCAGGATCCGGGACACGTGCATCTGGGAGATGCCGAGTTCTGCGGCGATCTCCGCCTGGGTCAGGTCGGCGCCGAACCGGAGCAGCAGCACTCGGCGGTCGCGTTCACTGAGGATCCGCGAGGCCCGGGCCACGTCGGCGCCGATCTCCACGTGACCGAAGGCCGAGTCGATCGAGCCGAGCGTGTTGCCCAGCGTCAGACCCTCCTCCTCTGACTCCGATGGAGTCTCCAGTGAGGTGGCGAAGTGGGCGTGGTTGGCCGCCAGGGCCTCAGAGACGCTCTCGACGGGCAGCTCGAGGTACTCGGCGATCATGCTGACGGTGACCACCGCGTGCTTGGTGTCCAGCTCGCGACGGGCCTGGTCGACCTTGATGGCCATCTCCTGCAGTCCGCGGGGGACATGCACGGACCAGCCGCAGTCACGGAAGTAGCGTCGCAGCTCACCGAGGATGCTCGGCACCGCGTAGGAGCGGAAGCCGTTGGGACGGCTGGTGTCATAGCCGTCGATCGCCTTGATCAACCCGAGCGCCGCCACCTGGCACAGGTCGCCCATCGGTTCGTTGGCGCTCCAGTAGCGGCGAGCCAGCCGGTTGGCCATCGGCAGATAGTGCTCCACCAACTGCTCACGGGCGCTGGGGTCGCGATCCTGCTGCCAACGGGTGAACAACACATCGATCTCATCCTGTGAGAGCGAAGACAGATTCTTATGTAGGAACTTGTCCACTGCAACACAGCGTACCCCGTCTTGCAACAGAATGAAACGTCGACGTCAGCTGGGTGACCCCGGGGGCCCAGGGGGGGGCTCGGCGACGAGCTGGCGCACCGCCTGGGGCACGGTCATGTCACCGCGCCCCACGGCCGCCTCGGCCGCGGCCATTTGCGCTGGAAATCCCGGACGGGCGCGGAAGCGGCGCAGCACCGTCTCGGCCAGCAGCCGCCCCAGCCAGTGGCGCTGCTGCTCCGCGCGACGCGCCGTGAGCTGTCCGGTGGATGCCAGGTGTGCGCGGTGCTCGGAGACCGCACCCCACAGCTCCTCGAGCCCGCTGCCCTCCCGTGCGCTGTAGGTGAGCACCGGGGTGGTCCACCCGGGGGTGGCGGGCGGAAGCATGTGCAGGGCGTGGCGATAGTCACCGGCCGCGCGCTTGGCCGGGATGAGCAGGTCACCGTCGGCCTTGTTGACCGCGATCACGTCCGCCAGCTCGACCACACCCCGCTTGATCCCCTGCAGCTCGTCGCCCCCGCCGGGCGCCAGCAGCAGGCAGAAGGTGTCGACGATCTCCGACAGCTCAGACTCGGACTGCCCCACTCCGACGGACTCGACGATCACCACGTCAAAGCCCGCGGCCTCACACAGCAGCATGGCCTCACGCGTGCGCCAGGCCACCCCACCCAGCACCCCCGAGGCTGGCGAGGGGCGGATGTACGCCTCCGGCGCCAGCGACAACCGCGGCATCCGCGTCTTGTCCCCGAGGATCGATCCGCCGGTCCGCGACGACGAGGGGTCGATCACCAGCACGGCGACGCGGTGGCCCTGCTGAATCAGCCACAGCCCGAGGGCCTCGATGGTCGTCGACTTGCCCGCACCCGGCACGCCGGTCAGGCCCACCCGCACGGCCGCGCCGACCCGGTCGGACACCGCCACCATCAGCGCCTGGGCGAGGTCCTGATCGGACTCCAGGCGACTCTCGGCCAGGGTGATCGCCCGGGCCAGGCTGCCGCGATCACCCGCCGTGAGGCCCCGGACCAGCTGCTCGACGCTGGGGCGGCTGGCCCGACTCGACCCGGCGCTCACGTCCCGGCGGCGATTTCCGCCTGGCTGTGCCCGAGGCGCTCGAGCAGCAGCTCGATCAGGCTGGCGGCCGCCTCGCCGATCACCGTGCCCGGCGGGTAGATCGCGTCCGCTCCGCCGGCCGTGAGCTCCGCGAAGTCCGCCGGCGGGATCACCCCGCCGACCACCACCACGATGTCCTCGCGCCCGGCGTCATCCAGGGCGCGGCGCAGCTGGGGGACGAGCGTCAGGTGTCCGGCGGCCAGCGAGGAGGCGCCGACCACGTGCACGTCGTTGTCGATCGCCTCCCGGGCGACCTCCTCGGGGGTCTGGAACAGCGCGCCCATGTCCACGTCGAAGCCGA
>CAZZVR010000002.1:0-37820 GCA_964657595.1 Burkholderia sp. PAMC 26561
GAGGCGGGCTCGGGGCCGGCGACCGTGGCGATCCACGGCACCGGCTTCGACTCGGGCTTCTGGATGCGCGCCTTGCCGATCCTTGGTCAAAGCCGCCGCGTCATCGCGCCCGACCTGGCGGGCTACGGATTGTCGGACCGCCCCCCGGAAACCGGGGTGGCGCTCGCGTACTACAGCGACCGGATCATCACGATGATGGATGAGCTGGAGATCGAGCGGTTCGACATCGTCGGTTTCCACACCGGCGCCTCAGTCGCCATCGACATCGCCGCCCGCTACCCAGAGCGGGTCGGAACCCTGGTTCTGGCCGGTCTGCTGGCGCTGCCCACGCAGGCCGAGCGTGAGACCTGGCATGTCGAGCGCATCGCCCCGCATGAGCCCACCGTCCATGATCCAAATGCCGCCGCCGCGCATCTGCGCGCACAGACCGAGAGCTGGAAGACGTTCACCTCAGAGTCTGACCCCGAGCGGTACCGGGCGATGCTCGTGGCCCGGGTGCTTGCCGCGCCGCCGCAGTTCTCGACCTACCTGGCGCTGCGCGACTTCGACGCCTACGGGGCGATCGAGCACGTTGATCACCCGACGCTGGTGCTCCACTTCGAGCGCGACGTCATTCCGCTCGACGCGGCGCGTGCGGCGCAGGAGCATTTCTCCGCTGCGGGCTTTGAGCTGCTGGCCGGAGAGTCCCACTCGCTGCTCAGCGACCCTCAACCCGGTTGTGAGGCGATCCTGCGGTTTCTCGACGTCTCAGCTCCGGCGACAACGTCATGAGTTCGCTTGAGACGGACTCCGTCGCCGGGGTTCCGGTGCGAGCCTGGGCGCCGTTGATGGAGAGCGCCGAGGGTTACCGCGTTGGCTCTGTCGCCCTCGAGGAGTGCTGGGTCCAGATGTTCGAAGTCCCCGCCGCACACATCGTGCACCTGGAGGCCCACGCGTTCAGCGAGCAGGTCATCCAGGTGGTCGAAGGTTCTCTGAACATCAGCCTCGACGACGTCCGCAGCGATCTGAGCAGCGCCAGCGTCTGTGTCATTCCCACCGGTGTCCATCACCATGGCTCCGCGGACCAGCCGACCAAGATGCTGGTGATCACGGCCCCTGTGGGTTTTGGTGACGACAACTACCGCCTGGATATGACCGAGGACCGCGGCCAGCCGCTGGCGCCCGTCGGCTCCAGCGTGGCGCCATGGTCGGCGTGGGCGAACCAGGAGCTGCGCGGGACCTTCGTCAGCCTGTGGGGTGTCGACTCAGTTCACCGCGGCCGGGGCGGTCCCGTCGCCGTGCAGGTGATCAGCGGAACGGGTCAGGTGACAGTCAACGGCCACACGGCCGCGGTCGACCCGAGCATGATCACCATCGTGGACGCCGGCACGTCCTTCGCAGTCGAGATGACCGACGGACTCGCTCTGGTCGTCGACGCCTCGCGTGCCGCCGGGCTGCGACCCTGAGCTGAGCGCCAGCCCCTTGAGGTTCGGGTGAGCGTGACACCCGCTCGGTCAACGGCTGCGGGGGAGCGCCCGACATCGGCGCTCCCCCGCAGCCTGCGGTGTGTTCTCGAGGTCAGCTGGTCGGGTGCAATGCCTCGTAGAACACGGTTGGGAATGTGTAGACCTTGTACCCGGTGATGTCTGACCGGGTGATGTTCTGCTGAGCGGGGGCGAGGAGGTTGATGATCGGCAGTGTGTCGTCGACCATCGCATTCGCCTTGGTGATCAGCGCGTCGTACGCCGAGCCCTTGGGCAGGGTGAGTGCCTTGTTGAGCACACTGTTGAGTGCCTGGTTGTCGTAGGCGGTGTAGGCGTCGGTCCCGAAGGTCGAGATGTCGCCGTTGTAGGCCTGCTCGAGGTTGTACCCGAGGCTCGGCAGTACCGTTGCCGCGTAGGACACGTTGGACTGATCCTTCAGGGCGCCCTCGAGGGCGTAGAGCTGGGTCTCGCTGTTGATGATCTTGATGGTCATCTTGACCCCGATCTTGGCCAGCTGAGCTTGCATCAGCTGCAGCAGCTGGTTGATCGAGCTGTCGGTGACGGCTGCGTCGGAGTCGACCTGGATGGAGAATCCGTTGGGGTAGCCGGCTTTGGCGAGCAGCGCCTTGGCCTTGGTCGGGTTGTACGCCGCGGCCTGACCGGCCCCGGTCGTCTGAGCCTGACCGATGATCGGCGGGGCGGTCTCGTTGTCAGCCTGGGCGTAACCGTCGTAGATGGAGTTGGCGATGGCGGTGCGATCGATGCCGATGTTCAGCGCCTGGCGGACGAGCTTGTTGGCCAGCGGCTTGTACTTCTCGACGAGATACCAGGATTCAACGTTGGCGCCGTAGCCGAGCACGCTGGCGCTGACGCCGCTGGCCCCCTTGGCTTTCACGAGGCTGGCGAAGGTTGCCCATGGCACGCCGGAGGTGTGGTCAGCTCCGCCGCTCTGGACTTCTTCGACGGCGGTCTGGGCGTCTGAGACGGCGGTGATGTTGACGGTGGTGAAGTACGGCTTGTTCCAGAAACCGGGGTTGGCGGTGAGGGTGATCTTGCTGGAGGGGACGAAGCTGGTGACGGAGTAGGGCCCGAAGGTGGCTGAGTGGGTGGTGCCCCACTTGGTGCCCCATGGGTCGGCCTTGGTGGCGTGCTTCTCATACAGCTTGCTGTCATAGATGCCGACGTCGAAGGCGCTGAACACCAGCACTCCAACGGCACTTGGAGCGGTCACGTTGATGCGCACGGCGTACTTGCCCAGCGCGGTCGCCGGGTTCTTCGCGTTGATGTTGGCCACCTTGAGCAGGAACGGAGCCACCAGCGACTTGGTCGCGGCGCGGTGCATGCTCCAGACCACGTCGGCGGAGGTGAAGAGGTCCCCGGTGGCTCCGTGGACGTTGTGGCGAAGCTGGAAGGTGATATCGCCGTTGGCGGCGACCTTCCAGCTCGTGGCCAGGTAGGGCACGACGGAGTCCGAGACCTTGGCGTTGGCACCCGGAGTTCCGGGAGCGGGCCGCACCAGGGGGCTGGACCAGCTCGGCAGGAGGGTGGCGGATGACGTGACCGGTGACTGCGTCTCGTCGACGCTGGGCGGCACCGCGCTCACGAGGTCAACGTACGTGTGGGACACATGGCTACCCGTGGACTTCGCGCCCGATTTCGAGTTCGAGCTCGAGCCACAGGCCGCGATGGTCAGTGCCACGGCAGTCACCATCCCAGCCGTCAGGACGGCTTTCCGCAACTTACCAACAGGATTCACAGATTTCCCCTCTGTTACGCAGATATTTGAAGTGCCGGACCGATATTTGATTTCAAGAACGGTATATTGAAACAATCTCTGGGTCAAATCGAGACTCCAAACTTCACCCCCGGAGCGATCTGGCCGCAGAATGAAGGTTCAAACTCCCCAGCTACAGGCGGGCGCACTTGTTTGACGCGTTGTTCACCCCGCTCGAGGTCGGTGGCCTCGAGGTTCCCAACCGGATCATGCTCTGCACACACGGGGTCGGACTGAGCGCCGATGCGGAGGAGAGCGTCGCCGGCCAGCGCTACGGCCAGTATCTAGCCCGCCGTGCGTGGGGCGGAAGTGGCCTGCTCTGTCTCGGATCGTCGTATGCCAGCGTGACGGCGGTGGCCCAACCCGGGGGCGAGCTGCATTTTCGGCTGGGGGGCATTCCCCACCGGCAATGGGTTCTCGGGGAGGAGGACGGGCAAGCGGCAGAACGCTACGTCGACTATCTCAATGTCCTTGCCGCTCCGGCGCAGGCGGCCGGAGCCCGGGTGTTCGCTCAGTTGATGATCGGTCCCTCCCGCTCCTATGAGAGCTACAGCTATCCCGTGATGACCCGCGTGGACTACCTGACTCTCAGTTCCTCGGAAGGCTCGACCTCGTTCGGGGGAGTGCCCTCACGTGAGCTGTCGGTCAAGGAGATCGGGCAGTTCGTGGCCGGCCTCGGTGCGCTGGTCGAAGTCATCAGCCGGAGCCGGATCGACGGCGTCGAGCTGCATGCTCACGCCGGTGACCTGCACACCGACTTCCTCTCTCCGGCCTATAACCGCCGCAGCGATGGCTACGGCGGCAGCCTGCACAACCGGATGCGCTTCACGTTGGAGATGCTCGCCGCGGCGCGTCAAGCGGCGCGCCCTGGGATGCCCGTCGCCTTGCGGTTCTCGCCCTACGAGGACTACCGCGGGGGCCTGGAGATCGACGAAGGCGTTCACATGGCTGAGCTGATGGCTGCCACCGGGAACCTGGATCTCATCAACGTTTACGGTGCCGCGCCGAACACGACCGGCCTCGGGACGCCCGACCTGACGTTCCCCGAAGGATTGAACGCCGACTACAGCGGGCGGATCCGTGCCGCTCTCACCGATCGCACGTCAGTGGTGTGTGGAGGGCGCATCAGCACCCCTGAGGTCGCCGAGCGAATCATCTCCGACGGACAGGCCGACATGGTCGGGCTGGTGCGAGCCCTGATCGCCGACCCCGACTGGCCGCTCAAGGTGCGCGCCGGAAAGAGCCGAGACATCCGGCGGTGCTGCTTCTCCAGTGAGGGCTGCATGGCGCTGCGTAACGCGACGCGGGTCAAGACCATCGCATGCACGGTCAATCCAGAAGCCGCGCACGAGTGGGAGATGGAGGCAGATCCGGTCAGCCCCGGATCCGGCCGGATCCTCGTCGTCGGGGGCGGGCCAGCCGGGATGAAAGCCGCCGAGCAGCTCGCCGAGCGCGGGTATGCGGTTGCGTTATGTGAGCGTGAATCCGTGCTCGGAGGTCAGGTGCGCGTGCAGGCCCGTGCGCGCGCGCGAGCCCTCGAAGCCGTGGTGATCGAGGATCTGGAGCATCGGCTGCACGAGCTGGACGTCGAGATCCGGCTCGACACCGCGGTGGATGCGCGGGCGGTACTCGCCGAGGGCGCCGACGCCGTCGTCCTCGCCACCGGCTCAGCCCCGGTCCAGCTCGGCTACACGAATCTGCGTCCTGAGCTCGACGGGCTCCCCGGTGCCGAGCGTGCGTTTGTGTCGACCGACGTCGACGTCCTCAATGGCTCGCCGGTCGGCGACCGGGTCCTGGTCGTCGAGGACAGCAGCGGTGGTGACGCAACCGCACCTACGGTGGTCGAGCACCTCGTCGACGGGGGCCATCACGTCACCGTGCTGACCACCGCGACCACGATCGGGCACAACGTGCTGTTCCGCAGCTATCTGCCGCTGATGACCCGGCTGTATCGCAAGGGCTTCACCCAGCTGGCGCATACGGGCATTCGTGAGATCGGGGACGGAAGGGTGCTCGCCGCGAACGTGCTCACCGGGAGCGAGTGGTGGATAGAGAACGTTGACACGGTGGTGCTGGTGCTCGGGCGCCGGTCGCGCCGCGAACTCTGGCATTCCCTGGAGTCTCAGGTCACGCGCCTGTTTGAGATCGGTGACGCGGTCATGCCTCGCTCGGTCGGTGCGGCGGTGCTCGAGGGCCACCGACTCGGACGCAGCCTGGCCCTCGCCCCGGTGCCTGTTGCGTCCGCGTGAAGAACTCAGCTCAACCACAACAAGATCGGGGCCCCACCAGATGAGTGACTATGGCGAGATTGCCAACACGCTGGCGCGTTGGACCTGGGGTATGGATCAGCGAGATCCCGGGCTCCTGCGGGCCAGCTACACGCCAACGGCGCGCATCATCATGCGCTTTCCCGGAGCCGATGAGGTCGTGGTGGACGGTCGCGAGGCGATCATCACCCGGATGCAGGAGCTGTGGGACCGCGTGGCCAAGCGGCCGCTCAAGCAGGTGGTGAGCAATGTCCTCGTCGACGTCCATACCCCCGGGGGCGCGACGGTCCTGTCATACCTGAACTCGGTGCGAGTGCTCGAGGAGGTGCCGGTGGTGACCACCACGGGAACGTGCCGGGACCGCTTCGAACGGCTCGACGGCCACTGGCTGATCGCCGAGCGGCTGCACGAGGTGGACGGGCGGCTTGCGCACTGAGCCTCGGCGCGCCCGTCCGCGGGCAAAACCTGGTCTTCGCGGTTGCCAATCCGCGCATGCCATGTTTACAATATGGCGAACCCGTGGTTCAAATAATTGACCATCTCATGGATGAGCACGCGCCGCGGCGGGACAGCTAGATGACCGTAGTCGAAGAGACCCCCAGGATCAGTCCGGTGACCCGATCGCGCCGCTGGCGCCCGGCCCGCTCGCGCCATCGTCGCGCGGTCTGGCTACTGCGCCGGCTGCTGTTCATCCCCGTGGCGGCCTTCGCCGTCGCCACCTTCACCTTCTTTCTGACCAACACCATCCCCAGTGATCCCGAGCGGGCGGTGCTGGGGTCAACCGCCACCCGCGCAGCCATCGCTCACGAGAAGATCGTTCTCGGGCTCAATCACGGGGTCTTCTACCGCTACCTCGAGTACATCAAGAACCTCTTCCTGCACGGGTCCCTGGGCACCTCCTACTACAGCAACCGCACGGTGTGGCAGGACATCGGTCAATACCTGCCGAGTTCGATCGAACTCACCGTGCTCGGCTTGGTCGTGGCGATTTTGGTGGGGATCTCCGTCGGCCTGCTGGGCGCGTATTTCGTCAACCGCCCGCTCGACCGCATTCTCCGCATCCCGGTCGTGGCGGTGCTGACCATCCCCGACTTCATCATCGGCCTGCTGTTCATCTACTTCCTCTTCTTCAAGCTGGGCTGGCTCCCCGGTCCGGTCGGCCAGGAAGGCCTGCTCGACCCCACCGACACCGGTCCGACCCACGCCGTTCTGCTCGACGCCATCATCCACGGGCGGGGTTCGCTCATCGGGTCGGGCCTCGAGCACGCGATTCTCCCTGCGGTCACGCTCGGGATCTCGGCGTCCGCGTTCTTCATGCTCATCACACGGTCGACCATCTCGCGGGCGCTCACCTCCTACCAGGTCGAGTTCGCGCGCTCCTGCGGTCTGTCCGAGCTCAAGGTCTTCGGGTACGCGTTCATCGCCGCCAGGACCCAGATCATCACCTACGTCGGTGTTCTCTTCGCCGCGCTCGTCGGCAGCGACGTGATCATCGAGCAGATCTTCAACTGGGGGGGCATCGGTGCCTGGTTCATCACGCGGGCCAACAACCTGGACATTCCGGAGATTGAGGGGATCGCGCTCGTGCTGTCCATGATCACCGTCGCTGTCTTCCTGATCGTCGACATCATCGTCGGCCTCCTCGACCCTCGCATCTCCTATGCCTAGCCGCAGCGGAACGTCCGTCGAGGCCGCCGGCCTGGAAGCTGAGGCCATCGCTCACGCCTACGTCGGCCCGGCTCCGGCAGGCGGACCACCGGGGGGCCGGCTGAGCCGGCGGGCATCAGGGGTGCGCGGGGGCTGGCAGTGGATTCGTCGGCCCGGGAACTTCCAGGTGACCTTCGGAACCGTCGGCATCTTGGCGATGCTGTTCATCTGTCTCTTCGTCTCGACACCGTTCAACCCGAACGCCACGACTGCTGACACTCTGCATGCGCCGGGTGGTGGTCATCTCTTCGGCACCGATGATCTGGGACGCGACCTGCTCTCCCGGATGATGCTTGCGGGGCGCACCGATATTCCCCTGGTCATTGGGGCGGCCTGCATGTCGATGATCCTGGGCATCGTCATCGGGATGCTCGTCTCCACCAAGTCTCCGTGGAGTGAACGGGGCATGCGAGTGCTCGACCTCTTCCAAGCCTTCCCCACGTTGGTCCTGCTCATCGTGCTCGTGGCGATCGCCGGATCGTCGGTGATCGTCCTGATGGTGGTGATCGCCATCGTCTACGGACCCCTGTTCGGGCGACTCATCCGCGCCGAAGCCCTGGCCATCCGAGAAAGTCGCTACATGGAGGCCGCGGTGGCTATCGGAGCCTCGGTGCCACGCCAACTGTTCCGCCACCTGCTGCCCAACGTGACGAACATCATCCTGGTGCAGTTCTCGCTGACCGCGTCACGCGCGATCCTCATCCTGGCGGGACTCTCCTACCTCGGGTTCGGTCCGCCCCCGCCCACCCCCAGCTGGGGGCAGATGATCTCCGACGGTCAGCAGTACCTGTCCGTCGGCGACTGGTGGATGTTCCTGCTGCCCGGAATTCCGATCGTCCTTGTCGGAATGTTCTTCTACCAGATCTCACTTGGCATGGAAACAGTGCTCGACAGGGGGTCACGTGGATAGCACGGCCGTTCAGGGAGAGCCCACAGTCCGTCCGATCGCCAGCCAGGACCTGCTCGTCGTCAAGGACCTGCGCACGGAGTTCAAGACGCGGCGGGGAGTTGTTCACGCCACCAATGGCGTGAACTTCACCGTGCGTGACGGAGAACTCGTCGGCCTGGTGGGTGAAACCGGGTGTGGCAAGTCGGTGACGGCGCGCTCCATTCTCTCGCTGGTGACGCCTCCGGGCCGGGTCGTCGGCGGTGAGATCAGCTTCGAGGGTCGCGAGATCGGCGGCCTGAGCCGTCGCCAGCTTCGTGGCGTGCGGGGGAGTGGCATCTCCTTCATTCCCCAGAACCCCTGGGGCGCCCTCAACCCGGTGCTCTCCATCGAGCACCAGTTCGCCAACGTTTTGCGCGCCCATGACCGCAAGCTGTCGCGGACCCAGATCTGGGACGCCGCGGTCTCGATGCTCCAGCGGGTCGGTATCCAGGGTCCTGACCGGGTGCTCAAGGGGTACGCCCACGAATTGTCGGGCGGTATGGCCCAGCGCGTCGTGATCGGCCTGGCGTTGGTCCTGGATCCCCGGATGGTCATCGCTGACGAACCGACCACGGGTCTCGATGTCACGATCCAACGTCAGATCCTCGACCTCATCATGGAACTGCTCCAGCAGGACCGCCGGGCCATGCTTCTGGTCACCCATGACCTGGGCATCGTCGCTCAGTATTGCCACCGGGTGATCGTCATGTACGCAGGCAAAGTCGTCGAGAGTGGCGCAGTGGCCGAGGTCATGGCTCGCCCGGCCCACCCCTACACCCGAGCGCTGCTCGACTCGATTCCCCGACCCGGCCACGAGCTCAGGGCGCTGCGCGGACGCGTACCGGACCTCGTCGACTACCCCAGCGGCTGCCCGTTCCGCGCGCGCTGTGACTTCGCCTTCGACCGATGCGAAACGGAGGAGCCTCTGCTGCGTGAGATCAGTGGAGCGGAGGTTGCCTGTCATCTACCCGAGGGGGTGAACGGTCATGTCGCTCGTGCAGCTTGATCGCGTGAGCAAGACCTTCGGAGCGCCGGGGCAGCCCAAAGTCCACGCCGTCAACGACGTGACGCTCGAGATCGCCTCCGGCGAGACGGTCTCACTGATCGGAGAGTCCGGGTCGGGCAAGTCGACACTTGCCCGCCTCGCGCTCGCGCTTCATCAGCCTGACAGCGGAAGGATCAACTTCGCCGGCTGTGATCTGTCTCGGCAGTCACGCAGAGATCTTCGCCGGATGCGCTCCCAAATGACTATGGTCTTTCAGGAGCCCTTCGAATCACTCAACCCGCGCCAGCGCGTCGGGACCACGGTGGCCGAGCCGCTCGTCATCCATGAGCCGCGGCTGGACCGCGCTGAACGCAGCCGCCGGGTGAGCGAGGCGCTCGAGCACGTCTCCTTGCCCGAGAGCTACGCCGATCGCTACCCCCATGAGCTGTCAGGCGGCCAGCAGCAGCGCATTGGTATCGCCCGCGCGATCGTGACGCGACCTCAGTTCATCGTGCTCGACGAGCCCACATCGTCACTTGACCTCTCGGTGCGCGCGCACATCCTGCAGCTGCTGGCCAACCTTCGCTCCGAGCTTGGCCTGGCGTACCTCTTCGTGTCCCATGACATCCACACCGTGGAATACGTCGCCGACCGGGTGTACGTGATGTACCTGGGCCAAGTGGTGGAGACCGGGACGGTTGCGCAGGTTTTCCGCGATCCCCAGCACCCCTATACCCAGGCTCTCCTGTCCGCGTCGTTGTCCGCCGATCCACAGGTCAAGCGCGAGCGGGTACGACTGGGTGGGGAGATCCCCAGTGCCACGAACCTGCCGTCCGGATGCTTCCTGCACGGCCGCTGCCCGATCGGCTCGGACGTGTGTGCCAGAGAGCGCGTTCCCCTCAGCTCCGCTGGCCCCGGTCATTCAGTCGCCTGCCTCAAAGCCCCCGCGATCAGCGGAAGGCTCCCCTCCCCGGGTGCCGATGGCCCTGATGCAGCGTTGGTCGCGCACGGTGAGGCGCCGTCCGCAGCGGCGCTGAGCGCCAGCGCGTCCCCACAGCCTGACCTGTCTGATCAAGGAGATTCCCGATGAGCGTTGCCTCCCCGTCGTCCCACCTGGTCTTCGACGCCACTCCTCGACGGTTGTTGATCGGTGGCGAGTTCGTCGAGGCGCTGTCCGGCCGGACCTTCGACACCATCAATCCCGCCACGGGAGCGCATCTCACCACGGTGGCTCTCGCCGGCAAAGCGGATGTGGACCGCGCTGTCGCGGCCGCGCGGGAAGCGTTCGACCGGGGACCGTGGCGAAACTTCGGACCTGACGGGCGCCAGCAGGCCATCCTGCGATTGGCGGCTCTGGTCGAGGAGCATGCAGAGGAGATTGCCACCCTCGATGTGCTCGACGTCGGGCGGACGGTGGCCGCGGCGCGGTACCTACTGGCCGATGCCTGCGAGCTGCTGCGCTGGTATGCCGCGGCCGCACGGTCGGTTCGCGGTACGACGATCGAGAACTCTCGTCCCGGCGCGTTGTTCAGCTATACGGCCAGCGAACCGGTGGGTGTCGTCGGAGCCATCACGCCCTGGAACGCACCGCTAACCATGGCCCTGTGGAAGATCGGACCCGTGTTGGCCACCGGCTGCACCGTCGTCCACAAACCCGCGGAACAATCGCCGCTCAGTGCTCTGCGTCTGGCCGAGCTGTGCCTCGAGGCCGGAATTCCCCCTGGCGTGGTCAACGTGGTGACCGGAGACGCAGAGGCTGGAGCGGCGCTGTCGGCCCATCTCGACGTCGACAAGATCACCTTCACGGGGTCGGTGGAGACGGGACGCAAGATCGTTGAGGCATCGGCGGGCAACATGAAGCGGCTGACCATGGAGCTGGGGGGGAAGTCACCGAACATCGTCTTCGCTGACGCGGACCTCGATGCTGCCGTACCCGGAGCGGCAATGGCGTGCTTCGCCGGCAGTGGGCAGATCTGTGCCGCCGGCTCCCGGCTGTTCGTGGAGCGATCGATTCACGACGAGTTCATCGAACGGGTGGCGGCCTTCGCCGAGGGTCTGCGGGTGGGAGACCCGCTGGATGCGAATACCCAGCTCGGTCCGCTGGCTTCGACCGAGCAGCTCGACCGCGTCCTCGGCTACATGCGCTCAGGCCAAGAGGAGGGTGCCCGACTGATCACCGGCGGCAACCGGATGACCGACGGTGCGCTCGCTGATGGCTGCTTCGTCCAGCCGACGATCTTCGGCGACGTCAGCCCGGATATGCGCATCGTCCGTGAGGAGATCTTCGGTCCGGTCATCGTCGCGATCCCCTTCGACGATCTGGACGGTGTCGCGGAGGCTGCCAACGCGACGACCTTCGGGCTCGCGGCCGGCATCTGGACCCGTGATGTCGGCAAGGCTCACCGCCTCGCTGACCTGTTGCGTTCCGGCATCGTCTGGGTCAACACCTATGGGACGCTTGATCCCGCGGTGCCGTTGGGTGGGTACAAGATGAGCGGGTACGGCCGGGACCTCGGCGACGCCCAGCTCCACGAGTACCTGAACGTCAAGTCAGTCTGGATCAACACCAAGTAGCCCGAATCGCCTCATTCCCGGGCACTGGTGCGCCCGGGAATTGCCGCATCGTGGCGACTGTGGTCCTAGAGCGAGGCGGCCAGCGATGAGGTCCGGGGATCCTCGGCGTCTGCGGGAAACTGCTCGGGCTCGAGAGCTGGAAGCACCTCGTCGGCGAACAGCCGGAATGACCGTTCGGCCAGTTCGCGGCTGATCTGTCCAAACTTGAACCAGGTCCGAACGTGGTTCAACCCGGTGTCCTCCCGGGCCTGGAGGAAGCCGTCACGCACGGTCTCCGGGCTGCCGATGATCATGCTGCGGGCGATGAGGTCCTCGGCGCTGGCGAAGATGTTGGTCTCACGGGAGTCCTCCCCGACGCGCTTGGTCAGGTGTCCGTGACGTGCGGCCAGTGCCTCGGCGGCCGGTCGAGCTAGCTCCCACGCCTCCTTGTCAGTGTCGCCGACCACGACGTACTTCGTGTGCGCCACCCAGTCCCAGCAGCGTTGGCACGTCGCTTCGTCGTGGCCCCCGAGTTCGAGACCCTCTCGGTAGAGTGCGATCTGGGCCGGCGTGGGGACGAGCCCGAAGAGCACCGGCCATCCCCGTCGTCCGGTCTGCCGGATGGTGACATCGGATGCGGTGGCCCGCGCGAGCAGGGGATGGGGGCGGCGGTAGGACGCTGGCATGAGCCTTCCGGTCAGCACTCCCTTGTCCCAGTCCGTCCCGACATCCACGGGGTCTCCGCCAGGCGTGTGCCCCCACGCTCGCAGCATCGCGTCGATGCGCTGTTCGGTGATCTCTCGCCGCTGCTCACGATCGAGGCCGAAGCCGTCCCATTCCGCAGCCGAGACACCTCCCGCACCAAGCCCGAACAGGAGCCGGCCAGCCGTGAGGTTGTCGAGGAGATTGGCGTACTCAACCAACCTGAGTGGATGGTGGTACGGGACAGTGGCGACCGCGATCCCGAGGTAGGCCCGGTTGACCTCGCCGGCCAGGCGAGCAGCCATCAGGTAGGGGTCGCCGTAGCCGTTGACGCCGCTGAAATGGTGCTCGGTCAGCAGGACGGAGGCAAACCCGGCGGCATCGGCCTCGACGGCCTGCTGAATGGTGAACTCGATGTTGTCGAGGTCGCGCTCCGGGCCGGCGCTGTAGGGATTGAGGAAGGCAGTCACGCGCACGGGAAGGGCTCCGAAGGTTGATGATCTGGGGGATCAGGGTTTATTATGCGAACCGTGAGTTCGTATGATGTAAATTACGATCGAGGCCGCGACTTGTCAACCGAGGAGTTCCGGGTGATCGACCGCCCCGACATCAGCATCCGCGACACGAGAGCGATGCCCTGGGAGGCCACCAGCTGGGTCCTGCCCCGCGCTCTGGCGCGCGTTCTCGTGTGCGACGAGGACGGCGACGCCGTAGTCCAGCAGCGGTGCCTCACCGCCTGGACCCCACCTCCCGAACGTGACAGCAGCGGGTATCGCCTCGCCCGCGAGGCCTACTTCTGTCTGCAGGGTCAGTTCTCTCACTATGAGTGCGATGTCGATGGAGGAACCGATGATCTGGTGGTGTTCCGCCCGGGAGTCTGGATGGATCGCCTGCCGGGCAGCGTCACCTCCGGAATCGTCGACGTCCCGCTTGCGGTGACCGGGATCGGCTGGTTGACCGATGAGGACGACCCCTACGTGGGACTCCAGGAGGCCGCCGAAATGACGGAAACCCTCGAGGGCGCCAGCGTGGCCCACGCGGCCACCGGTTCAGCCGCTTCGGCCGCATCGCACGGGACCTTTGAGCGCGTCGGAGGGGGTCGCGCAGAGCCGGCCGGACTTCGGCTGGCCACGCCCTACACCTCGGTGTGGAGCAGCGCCGACATGGACTGGGAGGACCATCCCGCCGCGCCCGGAGTCCGGATCAAGGCGCTGTCGAGGCGGGTGGATGGTGATCCGACCGTGATGATCCTGGGGATTCCCGCGGGGCCCCACCAGGGATATGAGCTGCCATGGCGCGGACGCCACAGCTACCGGGAGCTGAGTTACGTGCTCGAGGGGGAGCTGCGGATGAGATTGTTCAAAGACCAAGACGATCGGGAGGGTGAAGCCGTGGTGCTCCATGAGGGATATTGGATCGATCGATCACCAGGCAGCGTGTATGGATATGACGCGGAGGAATCCACTCCATCCGGATGTACCCTCTTGACCTTCCGGTTGCGGTCCGGCGTCACCCTGATCAAGGATCGCGACAAGTACCACCGTTACACGCGAACGTTGCGCACCGCCGGTGACAGCCTGTCGACCACGGGCAGCCTCGAGGAACTGGGCCGCCTGCGTCACGCCGGGGTAGCGCGATGAGCCACCGTCCTGACATCGAGAATGCGTTGCACCGATGGTGCTGGGGCATGGACGAGCGTGATCTGGCGGTGGTGGCCGACTGCTGGACCGAGGACGCGCGGATGCATGTGAATCTGCCCGGACGTGATCCGATGGAGGTCGTGGGTCGGGCGGCGATCCTGGCGCGGCTGCAGAAGGCCTGGGATGACAATCCGCCGACCGCGATGGTCAAGCACGTCACCACGTCAGTCCATATCGAAGACGAGACAGATGAGGAGGCGAGCGTCCGGTCCTACGTCGTCTCCTTCGGCCTGAATGACTCGCGGCCCGCATTGTTCTCCTTGGGCCGCCACCACGACCGCCTAATGCTCCAGGACGGCGTCTGGCGCCTGCGCGAGCGCCGGCAGACGATCGACGGTTGGCAGCGCTGAGCGTGACGAGCTGAGCTTCTGGTTCAGCGGGGGGTCGACGCCGGAGTCCGACGGCGACGCGGGCCGCTGCGGGACCCGGCCTCCTCGCCATCGGGCCGGCTCGTGTGGTCTCGCGGCAGCCGGCTCCGGCGCTCGCTGATGATCAGGCCCGCGATCGGCACGATCGCCGCTGAACTGCAGACGGCGATCCACAGGAAGGTCTCCGCATACGCCGCGGCCGTCTGGCTGAGATGCCCCGCGGGAATTCCGTGCAGGGCGTGTTGGAGAATGACCGCGAAGATCGTCAGTCCGACCGCTGAGCCCACGCGCTGGAGCATGGTGAGCTGAGGCGCGGCGTCGGTCACTTGGGTATGGGACATGGCTGAGTAGGCGGTGGCCACCACCGGTGTGGTGGACAACGCCAAGCCCACCCCGCGGATGAACAGCGCGAGGTCCACGGCGACCAGACTCGTATGAGCCCCGACGGTCGCCAGCAGGAAGCTGGCGACCGCCAGGAGTAGGACGCCGGCCATGGCCACCACGCCGCCCCCGTGTCGGTCCGACAGGCGACCCGCAAGCGGCGCGGTGAGACCAATGCCCACGGGCAGCGGTGCGTAGAGCAGACCGGCGGTCAGTGCGTTCGTCCCGCGTACGTCCTGGAGGTAGAGGGGGACGAGGACGATCGCGGTCATCTGGCTCATTCCGAGGACGAAGAGAGCGGCTGACGCGCTGAGGTAGATCCGGTCACCGTACAGGCTCATATCGAGCAGCGGATGGTCGTGAAAGTGGGCGTGGATGACGAACAGCGCCAGCATCAGCACCCCCGCGAGGACGAACCAAATCGCCGTCCGGTCAGTGGTTCCGGAGCCGATCTGGGCGAGTCCGTAGGTGAACGACAACAGCCCCAGGCACACCAGGACAAACCCGCGCACGTCGAGCCGCGACTCTCCGCCGGTCACCGTGTGGGGCAGGAAGCGCCGCCCGAGGATGATGCCGGCGATGCCAACCGGCAGGTTGATGAAGAACAGCCAGCGCCAGGACGCGGTGTCGACGATCAGGCCCCCCAGGGTCGGGCCGAGAATCGGCGCGAGAACAACCACGCTCGTGACGAGCCCCATGACCCGACCAATACGGCGGGGGCCGGCCGCCTGGGCCAGGATCATCTGGCCGGTGGGCAGCATGATCCCGCCTCCGACCCCCTGGAGGACCCGGGAGGCCACCAGCGAGTCAAGCGACCAGGATGCACCGCAGCAGAGAGAACCGACGACGAAGGTGGCCATCGCGATGAGGAACATGCGCCTCGGGCCGAAGCGGCGCGCCGCCCACCCGCTGACCGGGATGGAGCACGCCAGGGCGAGGGTGTAGGAGGTCGTGACCCACTGCGTGGAGACGATCGTGGCGTGCAGGTCGTGGCGCAAGCGCGCGAAGGCGACGTTGACCATCGTCAGGTCGAGTGAGACCAGGACCGTCCCTGAGAGCACAACCGCCATCGCCCGGAGAAGTCGGGGCTCGAGGCCTGCGAGCCGCTGCGAGCCTAACCGCATGGGCGTTCGCTATTTAGAAACTGCATACAACATGTGAAACTATCACTGCGAGCGGCTTGGCGTTCCGGTACTCGGTGGCTGGTCGAGGTTCCGGGGTTGCCGTGCGCGGCCCTGGCTCAGCGAACCGGCTCGATGGCCTCGAGGATGTAACCCAGGGCGTCAACGGTGTCGTAGTAGGCGTGCCCGCCAGACCCCCCGGGGCCGTAGCCCCAAGCACCCTGGAGCTCGTTGAAGCCGGCAGCGGCCATCTGGTCGCTGGCCTGACCGAGATGCTCGACGTTGACCGCGAGGTGGTGCAGGCCGTGGCCCCGCTCGGTCAACCACTCGGAGTACACGCTGTCACCGTCGAGATATTCGATCAGCTCAATCTCCGGGGTCGACGGACTGAAGGCGAGGCGCGCACGGCCGGTCAGGGGACGCCCCCGGTACGTGCTGACCCCGCGCCGTGGCCCTGGCTCGACGACGTGCCAGCCCTCGGATGGGCTGAGTTGAGCGTGAGCGGCCATGGCGCGCTCGAGTTCGGGAACCAGCACGCCGATCTGGGTGATCTGGCGGCCAGCGAGCAGGGGAACGGGCGGTGCCGACATCGGGAGTGGCCGATATCATAATCGCAATGCTGTTTTGTTATCTGCAAATGACGGACCCAAGGAGCAGGATGTGATCGAGTCGCGTGCAGCGGTAGCCCACGGCGCCGGGGAGCCGCTCAAGGTGGAAACGGTCATGTTCGACGACCCCGGTGACGGAGAGGTCGTGGTGCGTGTCCGCGCGGCCGCTCTCTGCCACTCGGATCTGCACGTGATCAACGGCGCCCTGCCGGCGGTGCCGATGATCATGGGTCACGAGGCTGGCGGGATCGTTGAGGCGGTTGGTCCTGGCGTGAGCGGACTGAAGCTCGGGGACCACGTGATCTTCTCCTTCATTCCCGCCTGTGGGCACTGTCATTTCTGCCAGCGCGGCAAGACGGTCATGTGCGAGCGTGGACCGGCCCCGGCCGGTCTCCCCCTGAGCGGCCGCTACCAGGCCCGGCTGGCGGATGGCGCGGAGATCGGCCAGATGCAGAGGCTCGGTGCCTTCAGCGAGCGCACCGTCGTTCATGAGGACTCCTGCACGATGGTGCCTGCCGACATGAACCTCGCCGCCGCGTCGCTTCTCTCCTGCGGGTTCACCACCGGCGCCGGGGCCGTACTCAGCGCTGCCGCTACCCAGCCCGGCGACTCTGTCGTCGTCATCGGCGCGGGCGGCGTCGGCCATGCCGCGGTGATGGGCGCGGTGATCGCCGGTGCCTCCACGATCATCGCCGTCGACGTGCAGGCCTCCAAGCTCGACAGCGCGCGGCGGTTCGGCGCCACGGCGACGGTGAACGCGTCAGAGACGGACTGGGTGGCCGCCGTGCGGGAGCTGACCGGGGGGTACGGTGCGGATCGGGCGATCTCGTCGCTGACTCAGAGCACGGGCGAGCACCTCCAGCAGCTCATCGCCGCAGTCAGCCGGGGCGGGACCGCAGTGATGGTCGGATCGGTCACCGGCCTCGCGAGCATCGACGTGCCGCCGCGCGGATTGGTCTGGGAGGCGAAGACCCTCGTCGGAACGCTGTACGGCACCCATGATCCTCGGCGTGAACAGGTGCGCTTCATCGATCTGTATCGCGCTGGTCGTCTGCCCCTTGACGACCTGATCACCGCCACCTACGGGCTGGATGAGATCAATGTCGCGCTGGCCGATCTGTCTGCGGGAAAGAACATCCGCGGCGTGATCGAGATGTGAGCACAGATTCCAACATGGATAAGCTTGATTCAGATAACGTAACGGAAAGGTCGTCATGCATATCTCGCTGTATCTGAACCCGCGGAGTACGGATCCTCGCCTGGATCTTGAAGTCATCGACGCGACGATGCAGCAGGCGATCGACGCAGACCGGGCCGGTGTCTCGGCACTCCTGCTGACCGAGCACCACTTCAGCGGCATCAACTCGTATCAGGACCCATTCATGCTGGGCGCTCATCTGGTTCCTCAGCTGACCAATCGCGCGTACCTGAACATCGGGGTTCTCTGCGTTCCCTACCACCACCCCCTGCGCATGGTCGAGTACTGCAATCTGCTCGACGTGATGACCAAGGGGCGACTGCTCGTGGGGGTCGGGTCTGGGGGCATCACGCAGTTGGAGTACGAGGCCTTCGGGGTGGACGTCTCGCGCAAGCAGGAGATGCTCGAGAGCAAGCTCGACGTGATGTTGAAGGCGTGGGCGCGCCAGCCGGGTGACGCGCCCCTCGATGTCTCCACCGAATGGGACGCGGGCACGATGAGCGGCCGCCTGATGCCGCCCGCCTACCGCCGCCCCCATCCGCTGCTGGCTCGGTGCTCCACGCGTCCGGAGATGATGGCCGACGCCGGACGCCGAGGCTGGCCGCTGATGTTCGGACTTTCGCCATCTCAGGACCAGCTCTCGGTCTACCGCGCGGCCCTCCGCGGCGCGGACCATGCCCAAGACGTCGTCGAGGAGTGCGAGCGCTGGCTCTCGCACACCAAGTACGTCTGGGTGGCCGACAGCGACGAGGAGGCCTGGGCCCAGATCACGCCCACGCTCGAGGACATCATGGAGAAGAGCGGTTGGGTCGGCGATGGCAAGCTCTACGACACGCGCGAGGCGTTCCTGCACCAGACCGCGATCGTCGGCAGCCCCGAGACGGTCCGTCGGCGCATCGCGGAGAGCAACGCGGAGTACGGGCTCGATCACATTCGACTGTGGTTCAACTTCTGGAACCTCTCCGAGGATCTGGCGGCGGTTCGGCGATCGTTCCAGCTGTTCATCGACGAGGTCATGCCCGGTCTTGAGGTGGAGGCGATACCCGATCCAGTTCGCACGATCCACACCGACGCGGTCGAGAGCTCCTATGACCTGGTGATGGAGGGAATGGGCGCTGAGCTCGGCGGAGACCAACTGCTGGAAAGCGTCGTTCAACGTGTGTGATTGGCAACCTGTCCGCCGTCTGGGCCTGGCCGGCCAGAGAGCAGCTGGCCAGTGAATTCCCACTGGCAGTCGATGATCCCGGACTTCGACTGGGAGACGTACCGTCTGGCGCAGTTCGGCGCTCCTGCCGGGATGGGCCGACGGCCCGCCATTCTCGTGATCGATGTGCAGTATCGGACGGTCGGGGATGCGCCGGCACCTCTACGAGACTCGATCGAGCGCTACTACAAGACGAGCTGCGGCCAAGCCGGCTGGGACGCGGTCGCGTCCATCGAGCCACTGCTCGCGGGGGCGCGCGAGGCGGGAATTCCGGTGGTCTATCCGCACGTGGCTCCCAAGGGCAGTCACGACGCAGGACGCACCGGCACCAAGATCCCGTCCCTGATGGACGTCGCGGCACCGGGCTATGGCTTCGTCTCCGAGATCGCCCCCCAGGACGGGGATCTGCTCATCCCCAAGCGTCATCCCAGCGCCTTCTTTGGTACGGCGCTGGTAAGCCATCTCATCGATCTTGACGTCGACAGTGTCATCTTGACCGGCTGCACCACGAGCGGGTGCGTTCGCGCCACGGCGGTGGACGCCTTTGCCTACAACTTCCACTGCGCAATCGTGGAGGAGTGCGTCTATGACCGGTCCGAACTGGTCCACGCGGTGAATCTGTTCGACCTGCAGTCCAAATACGCCGACGTCGTGAGCGCGGCTCACGTGCTGGACTACCTGGGCACGCTCGTGCCGGAGCGAGAGGAGCGACTGTGAGCTATGACCTGCTGATCCGGGGAGGCCAGGTGCTGTTGCCCGGCCGTGACCCGGTCGCCTGCGATGTCGCCGTCAGCGGTGAGCGGATCGCCGGGGTGCTTGAGCCCGGCACGTCGGTGGAGGCACAGCGGGTCATCGATGCCGATGGCCTCCATGTGCTGCCCGGTCTCGTCGATCCTCATGTGCACTTTGGACTGGGCCATCCCGACGACTGGGAGACCGAGAGCCGCGCCGCCGCCCAGGGTGGCGTCACCACGGTGCGCAATTACGTCCAGAGCGCTCGCAGCTACACGCTTGAGGGGCCCGAGGAGCGTGCCCGCGCATCAGCGCAGTCAGTCATCGACTGGGTCACCTCTCCGATCATCATGAACGAGGAGCATCTGGCCGAGATCCCGGCATGCATCGCCGACCACGACATCCGTACGTTCAAGTACTTCGCCAACTTCAAGGGTGACGAGGGTGCCTATATGGGCGTCGAGGGCACGGACACGGGCTTCTTCTTCGCGCTCTGCCGGGCGGTTGCGGCCGACCCGAGCGCGTTGATCGCCGTCCACCCGGAGAACATCGAGACGATCTGGCGGCTGACCGCAGAGGTCAAGGCCAGCGGACGGGATGGGCTTGCCGCCTATACGGACGCGCGACCCGATTTCGCCGAGGCTCACGACATCTTCACCGCGCTGCTGTTCGCTCGGGTGACCGGATGCCGGATGTACCTGCCACACGTCACCTCGCGACTCGCACTGGACATCATTGCGAGACAGCGCGGGGACGGCTCTCGCGTCTACGTCGAGACCTGCCCTCACTACCTGACCCATACCGCGGACTCGGAGATGGGGTCCTTGGTCAAGGTGAACCCCCCAGTCCGCTCTGACGACGACCGGGAGGCGTTGTGGGGGGCGATCGCTGATGGTTCGATCGTTGCTGTGGGCTCTGACCACAACTCGCGACCGCGGACGCGGAAAGAGGGTTCTATCTGGACCGCCAGCGCCGGCTTCCCCGGCGTCAACACGCTGTTGCCCGTCATGCTCAGCGAGGGTTACCACCGCCGGGGCCTGCCGCTGCGCACGGTGGTTGAGGTCCTCTCCGAGAATCCTGCACGCATCCTCGGACTTCCCCAGAAGGGTGCGATCGTCCCCGGAGCCGACGCAGACCTTGTCCTCGTCGATATCGATCGTGAGGTGACCATCGACAGCAGCGTTTCGGAGTCGCGGTCCGACTTCTCGATCTACGATGGACAGACGATGCGAGGCTGGCCGGTTCTGACGGTCCGACGCGGTTGCGTCATCGCTCGCGAGGGAGCGGTCCACGCGGAGCCTGGGTCGGGCCGATGTGCCGTTTCCGGCTTGGCCGCCGGTGTCTCTGGGTAATGTAAGAGCCATGATGTTCGCGATTCTCATGGCCGGCTGACGCAGGTGGCGCAAAGCGCTCAGACAGCCGATCGCGCGATCGAGCTCCTTCTCTTGGCGGCCGGCAGCGATGAACCCATGGCGCTGACGGACCTCGGTAAGGCCTCCGGGCTCAACAAGGCGACGACCTACCGCCTCGTCCAGTCGCTGGTCAAGTACTCGATGCTCGCCCGCGAGCCGGGCGGTCGTCGCTACGTCGTCGGTCCGGGCCTGATTGGGCTCTCGGCGAGGGTAATTCAGCGGATCAACATCCGCGAGTCGGCTCACCCGATACTGGAGCGGATCGCCATCGAGACGTCCGAGACGGTCAGTCTGCACATCCGACACCTCAGGCATCGGGTCTGCATCGACACCATCGAGAGCAACCTGCCAGTCAGAAGGGTCGTTCCACTGGGGGAGACCCTCCCGCTCTACGCCGGGACGACGAGCAAGGTGATGCTCGCTTTCCTCAGCGAGGACGAGATCACCGACATCCTCTCCTGGGCAGCCTCTGAAGGACAGGACACCAAGCCGATCGCCTCGAAACTGAGCGAAGTGCGCGAGGTGGGCTACCTCGGTGCCGTCGGCGACCGCACCGCGGCCGTCGGAGGCCTCTCGGCGCCGCTGTTCTCCGCTTCCGGGATCACCGGTGCGATCACCGTCTCGGGACCCGGCGACCGCTTTGGGCTACCGGAGATGGAAGAGGTCGCGCCGTTTCTGCGGGAAGCCTGTGCCGAACTGTCGGGCGCTCTCGGGTACGTGGGAACGCAACCGGGGTTGGAGCCGCTCCTCCCCGCCTGACGCAGCGGCCACGTCGGCGTTCGCGCGGAACCCTCCCGCTGAGGCCCGCGCCGGCCAGCGACTACTCGACGAAGAAGCGGCCGATCTCAGCTTCGTCAAACCAGCGCGAGGTCACCGTCTTCTTCCGCGTGAAGAAATCAACGCCGTCAGATCCGTGGGCATGGAGATCTCCGTAGAAGGAGTCCTTCCAGCCTGAGAACGGGAAGAAGGCCACCGGTGCCGCGACACCAACGTTGATCCCGACCATGCCGACTTCGACGTCGACGCGGAAACGCCGAGCCGCGGCGCCCGACTCGGTGAAAATCGACGTGCCATTGCCGTAGCGGCTGGCGTTGATGACTGCGATCGCCTGCGAAAGTGAATCGACCTCGAGGACCGTCAGCACCGGCCCGAAGATCTCCTCGCGAACACTGTCAGAGGCCGCCGTGACCCCGGTGATGATCGTGGGGCCGACAAAGCCGTCCTCGGCGCTCCCGGCGTCGCGCCCGTCGAGCTCGAGCTGCCCCCCATCCTCGATGGCGCGGGCGATGCAGGAGCGAATGCGTTCTCCCGCGGCGCTGGAGATGACGGGCCCGACGTCGGTCCCCGCCTGTGCGCCGGCGCCGACCTGCAGGCGCTCAGCGCGCGCCCTGAGCTCGGGAGCCAGGCGCGACCAAGCGTCACCGACGGCGACCACCACCGAGCCTGCCATGCACCTCTGTCCAGCCGCTCCGAAAGCGCTCGACACGATGTTCTCCGCGGTCTTGTCAATGATGGCGTCCGGCATCACCACCATGTGGTTCTTCGCCCCGCCGAGTGCCTGAACGCGCTTGCCGGTGGCCGAGGCACGCGTGTAGACGTGTCGAGCCACGCGCTCGGAGCCCACGAAGGACACGGCGTCGATCGACGGCGAGTCGAGAATCGCGTTGACGACGTCGTGGCTTCCGTTGACCAGATTCACGACACCTGCGGGAAGGCCGATCTCTTCAATGATCTGGAAGACGATCTCTTGCGTCAGCGGGTCCTGCTCGGAGGGCTTGAGCACGAAGGTGTTACCGCAGCCGATGGCAAAGGGCAGAAACCACATGGGGACCATCGCGGGGAAGTTGAACGGGGTGATCGCTGCGCAAACACCAACCGGTTGGCGAATGGTCTCGCAGTCGACGTTGGTGGCAATGCCCTCGAGGACCCGGCCCTGGGTGGTCTGCGTCACTGCGCAGGCGGCCTCGACCATCTCGATCATCCGGGCTACCTCGGCCCGGGCATCGAGCAGGGTCTTGCCCATCTCGCGAGTCACGCAGACCGCGAGATCCTCAGACCGACCCTTGAGCGCGTTGCGCAGCTCGAAGAGGAACTGCGCGCGCCGGATCACCGACGTGGCCCTCCAGCCGGGAAGGGCAGCGCGAGCGGCTGCCGCAGCAGACTCGACATCCTGGGCGGTCGAGAGGGGCACCAGCGCCAGGACTTCCCCGCTCGCGGGATCGCAGACCTCGAGTTGCTCGGTGCCGCTGGATGGGACCCAGGCACCACCGATGTAGTTCGGCATCGTTCGCACAGCGCGGGCAACGGTCATTCAGCGACCTCCTCGGTCGGTCGGGGGTAGCTCGGAAACGGCTGCGTCCAGGCTGGGATGCCCAGCCCCGCTCACGGTGGACGCTCCGGCGAGGGCAGGCCGCTCTGCGCGGTGAGACTCCAGGAGAGTGCGAGCTTGTTCGGCGAGCTCCGCGTCCAAACCCTGCCAAGCCGGCAGGTCCACCAGGTTCTGGCGGGTCTCCCAGCTGAGCATGCGATCGATGAGCTCGGTGGAGCTGCCTTCGCGCATCACGTGAGCGAAGGCCTGAGCCACGCTCCAGGCGGAGACGCGCAGGGCGAGGTTCGCGTACAGCACCAGGCGGAAGCCGAGCGCCTCCAGTTCTGGCGCAGTGAGCAGTGGCGTCTTGCCGCCTTCGACGACGTTGACCAGGCAGGGCACGTGAATCTCGCGGGGAATCACGCTGAGCTCCTCGATCGACCGGGGAGCCTCGAGGAAGACGATGTCGGCGCCGGCCGCGGCGTAGGCGTTGCCTCGAGCGATCGCGGAGTCCAGGCCCTCGGCGGAGATCGCGTCGGTCCGCGCGACGATCACCAGGTCAGGATCCCGGCGGGCATGAACGGCCGCGAGCAGCTTCTCGACCATCTCATCAATCGGAATGAGTCCCTGGCCGTCGAAGTGACCACAGCGCTTGGGGGCCATCTGGTCCTCGATGATCAGACCCGCCACGCCGGCCCGCTCCAACTCCTGGGTGGTCCGTATGACGTTGAGATGGTTGCCGTATCCGGTGTCGGCATCGGCAATGACGGGAACATCCACCGCGTGGGCGATGCGATCGTTGACACCGACGATCTCGGTCATCGTGACCAGGCCCAGGTCCGGCACGCCGAGCGTGACGTTGGCGATTCCGGCTCCTGTGGTGAAGATCGCCTCGAAGCCGGCTTGAGCCGCCAGGCGCGCGTTGAGCGCGTCGGTCACGCCTGGCATCACGATCACCCCTGGACGCTCAAGGCGATCTCTCAATCGCCTGCCTGGGCTGACCTCAGGCGCTGCCTTCATCGCTTTCTCCCTCAGAAATAGTTCACTATGCAGACCCATGCTGCACAGTACGAATCAAATTATAGTTCGCGACCCCGGCCGTCATCGCGCGGCGAGTCACGCAGGTGCGATCACTCAGGCGGTTTCCGTGCGACCGTCAACTGCAGCTGACCTGCGGCCTGGGTCGTGGATTGGACCCCGGTTCGGTCGGCGCCCTCGCGTCGACCGCTCGCCACGTACGCGGTCTGAACGTCCTCTGGCGCAAAGCCGGCTTCCACTGCGAGCTGGGTCAGGTCCGTGTCGTGCATCGCGCCCCAGAACGGCTCGTTGTTGAAGTACGTGTCGTAATCGAGCATGAACTGCATGAAGGGATCGACCCCCTCGAACTGCGGGACCTCGGCATGCATCATGTAGCCGCCGGGAGCCAAGAGCCGCCAGCATTCGGCAAAGATGTTGGGGAGCGCCGAGCTGCAGGTCTCGTGCAGCAGGATGTGCGACGTGATCAGGTCAAAGTGCCCGTCGGGAAACCGCGTCCGCTCAGCATTCTGCTGTGAGAAGTGGATCTTGCGTCCCAGGGATTCGGCCCGCGCGTGGCCGTAGCGCAGTACGCCTGGGCCCACGTCGATTCCCCAGATCTCAGCCTCTGGGTAGAGCTCTGCGTAGGGAAGGAGACTGTGCCCGACGCTGCATCCCATGTCCAGAATGCGCCGGGGCGCCAGCTCGGGAAGCTGCTCGGCAAAGAAGTTGAACACAATCGATCGTCCGCGGCTGTCACCAAAGGGGCCGCTCTGGCCGAGCGCGTACAGATATACCCCTCGGTCATACAGCGCCCCAGCGGCAACGTCGTAGTTCTCGGTTGCCTGGTCCCAATATCCGGTCGGCATGGCATGGATGTCCACCGCCTGCAGGTATTTCGGAATCTCGAGGTCCGGGTCGAGTTCCAGTGTCCCGCCGGCGTCAGACTCGACACTCTGAGCGGCCGCGTTGAGATCGTCGATCTGACGCCCGACGATCTCGGCGGTCACATCCCAGACCTGCTCCTGCAGGATCCTTCGCAAGGAGAAGACGTGCTGGACGTATTCGTCCTCGAGCATCGCCTCGCGCACTTGGTGACGGCTGGCGGGGCCACCGTCCATTGACGCAGAGACCCGCTTCTTCCAGGCGTTGCCCACGCCGGGGACCAGGCTTCGTGTGACAGTTCGCTTCAGTGACTTGACGATCTCCTCGCGAGCGCGCTCGTCGAGCGTTGCGCTGGGAAGGACAACATGTTGATGTTGGCGTTCGGGCATCGGGTTCTCCTGTCAGGTCGTTGACACGGCCGTGATGACGTCCTGCACGGTTGGGTATCGCTCAACCGGCTGGGCGAGCTCCACGGCCTCCTCGAAGATCACCCGCATGACGCGCTGCACGAATGCGTCACGCCACTCGTCGCGTTCGACGGCTGCGATGTCGTCGGGTTCATAGGCCTCAAGTTCCGCACGGCTCAGGTTGCCGCCAGACTCGAGCACCCGCTCGAGCGCGTCGACCCGGTCGTGGACAACCGCCAGTTCCTGAACGAGTGCGACCAGGGTCACGTGGAACCTATCCAACTGCGGATCATCGAAGAATCGCGGGCGAGGTCCGCGTGAGCGTTGCTGCATCTCGACCTCCGGGACGTAGTCACTTGATCCTTTATTGATATCAACTATTCGCATAGTGCGTCGATGCGTGAGATTGCGTCATCATCTGACCATGACTACCAGCGACACTTCATCACGCGGAGCGTGGTGTGCTCCCGGCATCCTCATCGGCCCATGCGAAACCTGGGCCTTGGCCCTCCGACCTGAGTGGGCGGCGCAATGACACCGTCCTCGTTGGTGGCGGGCGCTGGTCGTTTCGCGATCGGTTCCACGACCTCCGTCAGTCGTCTTGGGTTCGGATCGATGCAGCTCACCGGGCCCGGAGCCTGGGGTCCGCCCAAGCACCCCGAGAACGCCATTGCGGTGCTGCGGCGTGCGGTGGAGCTCGGTGTCAACTTCATCGACACCGCCGACGCCTACGGTCCCTTCATCGCTGAGCAGATGATCCGCGAAGCTCTGTTCCCCTATCCCGATGATCTCGTCATCGCCACCAAAGCTGGCCAGACACGTCCTGGCCCGAAGGAGTGGCGGCCGGTCGGACGCCCGGAATATCTGCGCCAGCAGTGTGAGCTCAGCCTCCGCCACCTCGAGGTCGAGACCATCGACCTCTTCCAGCTCCACCGGATCGATCCCCTCGTCCCCATCAGTGAGTCGGTGGGAGCTCTTGCGCAGCTGCAGCAGGAGGGCAAGATCCGCCACATCGGGCTGTCGGAGGTTTCGGTCGACGAGCTGCTCGAGGCTCAGGAGACCGCCACCATCGCCTCGGTGCAGAATCTGTTCAACCTGGCTAATCGCAGCTCCGAGCCACTGCTCGAGCACTGCACCCAGCACAGGATTGCCTTCATTCCCTGGTTTCCCCTCGCCACCGGCACCCTCGCAGCTTCGGGCGGCCCGCTCGACACGCTGGCCAGCGAGATGGGTGCGACGCCGTCGCAGCTGGCGTTGGCCTGGCTGCTCAAGCGCTCAGACGTGGTGATTCCAATCCCGGGCACCTCGTCCATCGAACACCTGGAGGACAATCTCGCGGCTGGCTCGCTGAAACTCAGCGATCACCAGTTCGAGGTTCTTGCCGCAGCGGTCTGATCGCTGCGGCCTGGCGGCTCAACCCCCTCACGGCTCGCGGGAGGGGGTTGAGCCGCGTGAGGCCCTCACGCTGTGATCAGCTCGTCGGGTGAAGCGCCTCGTAGAACACGGTCGAGGTGGTCCTCACCCCGTAACCGGTGATGTTTGACCGGGTGATGTTCTGCTGCGCGGGAGCGACGAGGTTGATGATCGGGACGCTGTCGTCGACCATCGCGTTGGCTTGCGCGACGAGCGCGTTGTACTTGGCTCCCGCGGGAAGCACGAGCGCTTTGTCGAGGAGCTTGTTCAGCGCCGTGTTCGTATAGGCCGTGTACGCGTCGTTGCCATAGGACGTGATGTCGGCGTTGTACCCGGCCTCGAGGCTGTAGCCCACGCTCGCCAGCGGACCCGTCGCGTATGCGACGTTGGACTGATCCTTCAGCGCACCCTCGAGGGCGTAGAGCTGGCTCTCGCTGTTGATGATCTTGATGGTCATCTTGACCCCGATCTTGGCCAGCTGAGCTTGCATCAGCTGCAGCAGCTGGTTGATCGAGCTGTCGGTGACGGCTGCGTCGGAGTCGACCTGGATGGAGAATCCGTTGGGGTAGCCGGCTTTGGCGAGCAGCGCCTTGGCCTTGGTCGGGTTGTACGCCGCGGCCTGACCGGCCCCGGTCGTCTGAGCCTGACCGATGATCGGCGGGGCGGTCTCGTTGTCAGCCTGGGCGTAACCGTCGTAGATGGAGTTGGCGATGGCGGTGCGATCGATGCCGATGTTCAGCGCCTGGCGGACGAGCTTGTTGGCCAGCGGCTTGTACTTCTCGACGAGATACCAGGATTCAACGTTGGCGCCGTAGCCGAGCACGCTGGCGCTGACGCCGCTGGCCCCCTTGGCTTTCACGAGGCTGGCGAAGGTTGCCCATGGCACGCCGGAGGTGTGGTCAGCTCCGCCGCTCTGGACTTCTTCGACGGCGGTCTGGGCGTCTGAGACGGCGGTGATGTTGACGGTGGTGAAGTACGGCTTGTTCCAGAAACCGGGGTTGGCGGTGAGGGTGATCTTGCTGGAGGGGACGAAGCTGGTGACGGAGTAGGGCCCGAAGGTGGCTGAGTGGGTGGTGCCCCACTTGGTGCCCCAGGGGTCGGCCTTGGTGGCGTGCTTCTCATACAGCTTGCTGTCATAGATGCTGGTATCCATGCTGCCGAGAGCCTGAACCGTCAGCGAGCTTGGGGCGGTGACATTGATGCGCACGGCGTACTTGCCCAATGCGGTCGCCGGATCCTTGAGGTTGACGTTGCCGAGCTTCAGCAGGAACGGAGCCAGCGGTGACTTGGCCGCCGCGCGGTGCATGCTCCAGACCACGTCGGCGGAGGTGAAGAGGTCACCGGTGGCTCCGTGGACACCATGACGCAGCTGGAAGGTGACATCGCCGTTGGCGGCGACCTTCCAGCTCGTGGCCAGATATGGCACGTCTGAGGCGGGGACCCTCGCGTTTGGACCCGGGGTGCCGCTGGCGGGCCGGACCAGCGGGCTGGACCAGCTGGGCAGGAGGGTCGACGAGGAGGTCAGAGGCGACTGTGTCTCATCCACGCTGGGCGGTACTGCATTCACCAGGTCGACGAAGGTGTGTGAAACGCTGCTCGTCCCCTTCGAGGTGCTCGAGCCACCGGAGGCCGATTTCGAGCTTGAACCACATGCGGCAACTGCGACGGCCACAAGACCGATTGAAAACGCACGCGTCACAAGCGTGTGTGACCTTCCAGCACGATTCACAGAACATCCTCTTCGTTGGAGTGGGCGAGCGCTGGCCATCGGATACGGCCAGGCAGATTGCACGCATATGAGACATCGCGGGCTGTGCCGTCTCGCGATGTTCCAGGCTGTCGCTACCGCACCTTGTCTCAATCTGAACAACGAGAGATTGGAGACAGCGTCTCCAAAACGATCCGATAGATGACGCCCAAGATGATATAATGAATCAAATTGTTGTCAAGGTGATTTGACCTGCTCCGAGCCGACTTTCGGGCAACGGACACCGCACTGGCTCGAATCGCGGCTCACCAATCAGTGGGTCGGCGTCGTCGGCCCGGGCTCAGGGCGGATGACTTCGACGACCAGCACGGCACCGTCGTCCACGACGGCCACCTGGTAGGGACTGTCCGCCGGAACGAGCGTGACCACAGACGAGTCGACCATGGCCGTCTCATCACTCACCGTGATCTGTGCATGGCCGCGCACCACTTGGATGACGGCCCGGCCGCCACGGCCCTGGTGCTGGCCGGTGACACAGCGCAGGCTCATGAAGGCGCCGGTCAGACTTTGACCGACCGCGTCGCTCCATCTCACGACACTCGAGCCCACGGGTACCAGGGGATCGCCGCGTGTCTCGGTCAGGTCGAGTCGCATATTCTCGGCGCCGAAGCCCACCGGCGCGGTAATCACGACAATCGTCGTGGCACCGTCCGAGCCGCCGTGGTGATGTACCGCGGTGGGGATGACAACCAGGTTCTCAACCGTCAGTTCGTAGGGGACACCGTCGAGACTGAGGCTCAAGCAGCCGTCGAGTACCTGAATCAGTTGTTCGCTGAAGGGGTGGGCTTCGAGGGGAACGACATGGCCAGGGTCGAGGTCGTACCTCTGGACCGCGCATTCGTCCAACCAGACGGATGCATGACGGTATTCCTCTGCCCGACGCATCAAGGGCTCCCAGGCAATCGACCCCAGTGGGCTCACGACGTTCCCCACGTGCGCGTGCGCTCGGCTTTGTCGGCGTCACTGAGCAGGCGCGCGCCGGCGCGGATCTGCCAGTGCAGCACCGTGGCACCGGGGGAGTGGGGATACTCGGCAGTCGCCTGCCAACGCGCCCCGTCACCCGCCTCGATGAAGCCCCCGGCGCCGAGACGGATCTCGGGATGTCCCGCGACGGACACTGCCAGCTCGCCGTCCAGGACATAGACGAACTCCCGGGCACCCGGGGCGACCGTGGATGGTGTCATCCCACCAAGCCGAGTATCTGGCCCATGGATCCAGCGCAGGGTGACGCACGGATCACCGTCGGCGCGACGCGACAGCACCTTGATCACCGCGGATCGGTCGACCGGGTCCGACTCCCAGGGCAGTGCACGCGAGCTGACCACCTCGATCCGGTGATCGCGATGGACGACAGCGGAATCGGGTGGGGGAGATATCGGACTCGGAACTGCCTGCCCACGGTGCTCACAGTCGCCGATGAACGGGTCATCGCCACCCACGGTCCAACTGAGCACGAGCAGCGCGACCGGGGACCGTGGTGTGCCACCGCCGTGGCGGGAGAACGGGGCTCGGTCGAGCCAGTACCCCTCACGCAGGGTCATGAGTCGGCCTCCGGCCGGGTCGACCTGGGGCTCGTCGGAGCCGAACTCCCAGTGGGGCGACTCTCCGGCAAGGATGAAGTACAGCTCACGATCGGAGTGATCGGTGACCACGGGCGCTGGCAGTTCCCGCAGCTGCTCGGTGTAGGACCGCAGAAAGATGGCGGGCTCCCCCTCGGCGTTCGTCGCCAGGGACTTCGCCAGGGCGCCGGGCATGTAGTCGGTCGGCTCCCATTCCATCAGTCCCGTGTCGAGCAGGCGGATCTCCCGCAGATTGAGCAGCGTCCCCGCTCCGGCGGTGATCACGAGGCGCCGATCCCCGCGGCCGGGGTCACCGGACGCCGCTACACATGGCGTCCGACCTGGAAGCCATCGAGAATCGCGGCGCCCACCGAGCGGGGGAGCACCGCATCACCGACCTCGAGGACCTGCGCCGGGCAGTCCTGAAGCTGTTCGCGAAGGCGCCGGTCCGAAACCCGCCCGAGCGACAGAACGACTGAGTCAAAGTCGGCGATGCGGACCGGGTCGCCGCTCCAGGTCGCCTGTGCCAGAACCGCTGTCTCAACGATCCCGTTGACGGCGAGCCGTGTGCGCAGCACCAGACCCTTGCGCACCAGGCGCGACATCGTGGCCATATGGCTGTAGCTGAACATGTTGTGGCCAATCGCGTCCCGGGCGGTACAGGCCGTCACCGCGTGACCGCGGTCGAGCAGGAACTCCACCACCAGGGGAACGGTGAAATCCCCGGCGCTCGCGTCGACCACGAGCACTCTGGGACCGACCGGCGCATCAGACAGCACGGCCTCATCGGTGAGGACAAAGGGAAGGTCGGCCCCGGGCAACCCGGGGAGGTGCGGAGCCAGGCTCGTGTAACCGGTGTGAACCGGCTCGGCTCCGGTTGCCAGGATGACCACGTCAAAGCCCTCCGCCGTCAGCCTGTCGGCGCTCACGTCGGTGTCGAGGTGAACCTCGACGTCCAGACGGTCAAGCTGCTCGATGAGATGGCTGACGGCAACTCCCTCCAGCTCCCGGCTGGGCACGCGACACTGGAGCAGCACGCGCCCCCCAAGCTGTGGACCCCGCTCGAAGAGGGTGACCGAGTGCCCCCGCAGCGCCGCCTGTTCCGCGGCCTTCAATCCGGCGGGGCCCCCGCCGACGACCGCGATGCGCTGAGCGACGGCGGCCGGCTCGACTACGGAGTACTGCTCCTCGGCACCGGCTTCGGGGTTGACGGTGCACATGATCTCGGGTGCGCGCCAGGCGCCCTGCAAGCCCAGACAGCCTTCAGACGAGTAGACACAGCGTCGAATCTCCTGGCTACGTCCTTCGCGGGCCTTGTTGGGCGCATCGGGGTCGGCGATCAGGGCTCTCACCATCCCGACCAGGTCGGCGCGACCCTCCGCCACGATCCGTTCTGCGACATGGGGATCGCCGATCGCGCCCGTGACCCCGATCGGAGTACCGCGCGCCAATGCCGCACGAGCCTGAGCTGTCATCTCCACGTTGACCTCGGTCGCGCCGTCGGCCGTGTAGGACTCGAGCCCGCTGAAGCTGCCGAAGATATTGATCTCGTCCACGAGCCCGGACTGGTCCAGACGCCTGAGAATCTCGATGCCCTCGTCGAGACCGTAACCGGCTCCAGCGGCGTCGAACAGAGAGAAGCGCAACCCGACCACAAAGCCGGGACCGCCGCACCGGCGGACCTCGGCGAGCAGTTCGGAGATGAAGCGCATCCGGTTCTCCAGGCTTCCGCCGTACTGGTCGGTGCGACGGTTGAAGGAAGGAGAGAGGAAGTCACCGGCCAGATCGCCGGAATGACAGTGCAGCTCGACCCCGTCGAGGCCACTTTCGCGCGCGGAGGTGACGAGGCGTCCGGTGGCCGCGATCAAGCGGTGGATCTCCTCCACCTCGATCGCACGGGCGGCCAGCCCGATCAGCGAGGAACCTGCGGACGGCGCTAACTGCAGGAAGTCGACCCGGGTCAGTAGCTCGGCCACCGCCGTGCGCGGCGGGTCCGTCGACAGCTGGGCGAGGATGGGAACGCCCTGATCGTGCACCGCCTGGACGACGGTGGCGATGTGCTCGCGGTAGCGCGCCTCCGGTTGGTCCTCGACGCCCTCGGGGTCCCACAGGAAGGCGTTGGACCCGGCCCGAAAGTTCAGTCCGCCACCAGGGCGTCCCACGGCGCGAACAAAGCAGTACCGATGGCCCATGACGACCATCCCGGCGCCCCCCGCAGCCCGGCGCGCCAGGTAGTGCCCGTAGCGCCGTCCCGGCACGCGCTCGTGCGGATCCAGGCTGAAACCGGGGGTGTGGCTGGCGAAGACGATCCGGTTTGCCAGGGTCAGTGGGCCCACGCTGATCGGTCGCAGAAGGTGATCCAGTGCGTCCGAGTGGGAGTTGGAAGATGATTTCGTTATTTGCACCGCCGCGTAACTATATGGCAATGACCGTCGCAGACGCGACTGCTCGCGACCGTGTACGCATAGACGTCGCCCCGGCCACCCACTGGGGGCGGACCGGGACAGCTCGTCAGGTCACGGAAAGGACCCGGAAGCGCGCGCTGGGCACCGCGCCCAGCTCGCGGGGGACCGGGTCGGGGCTACAGCCCCATGGTGCGGCCGATGAGTTCCTTCATGATCTCGTTGGTGCCTGCGTAGATGCGGTTGAGGCGAGCGTCGACCCAGGCGTGGGAGATCGGATAGTCCTCGGTGTAGCCGTTGCCGCCGTGCAGCTGCAGGCACTTGTCGGTGACCTCGCCGAGCAGGTCGGTCGTCCACCACTTGGCCATCGCCGCCTCGGCCACGGTCGCCTCGCCGCGGGACTGGCGGTCGATCATGGAGTCGATGAACGTGCGCGTGATGGTGATCTTGGTCTGCAGCTCGGCCAGCACGAAGCGCGAGTTCTGGAAGCTGCCAACCGGCCGGCCGAACGCCGTGCGCTCCTTCACGTAGTCGAGGGTGATCTCCAGCGCCCGCTCGGCACCGGCGATCGACGACATGGCCAGGGACAGGCGCTCGGGCACGAGCTTGTCCATCATCTGGTAGAAGCCGGTGCCCTCCTCGCCGAGCAGGTTCTCCGCCGGCACGCGGCAGTCGGAGAAGAACAGCTCGGCGGTGTCGGAGGCGTGCTGGCCGATCTTGGCGATCTTGCGCCCGCGGCTGAAGCCGGGCGTGCCGGTGTCCACCACGATGAGGGAGATGCCGCCGTGGCCGGCGCTGGGATCGGTCTTCACCGCGACGACCACCTGATCGGCGTTGATGCCGTTGGTGATGAACGTCTTGGCCCCGTTGAGCACGTAGAAGTCCCCGTCGCGCTCGGCCCGGGTGGTGATGCCGGCCAGGTCAGAGCCGGTGCCCGGCTCGGTCATGGCGATGGCCAGGATGCTCTCACCGCTGGCGATCTTGGGCAGCCAGCGCTGCTTCTGCTCCTCGGTCCCGGCCTTGAGGATGTAGGGCAGGACGATGTCGGTGTGCAGCTGGGGGCCAGCGATGGCGTTGGAGACCATCGCGTAGGAGGCCTCCTCGGCGATCACCGCGTTGTAGCGGAAGTCGTCGACCTCGGGTCCGCCGTACTCCTCCGGGACCGCCATGGCCAGGAAGCCGTGCTCGGCCATCTTGGTGAACAGGTCCCGTGGCACGATCCCCGCTGCCTCCCAGTCGGCGTAGTGGGGCACGACCTCGCGCTGGAGGAACGTGGCGAAGCTCTTGCGGTAGGCGTTGTGCTCGCGATCGAAGATCGGGCGCTTGGCCGCGGGGGGTGGGGCGGTGGTTGCCATGATGGTGTCTATCTCCCTTGTGACTGACTTCCCGTGCTGCGTTACAGGCTATCGATATCTGTAACCCTGTAAAGCCCGATGAAGACCCGCGAACGTATTCTCAACAGCGCGATCGACCAGATCACCGACCTCGGCGTACGCCGTTTCACCGTCGATGATCTCGCCCGCCGCGTCGGGCTCTCCCGGGTGACCATCTATCGGCACTTCCCCAGCAAAGATGAGGTCCTGGCGGCCGCCCTGCTCCAGGAGCTGCGCGGCTTCATGGCCGACGTCGACACCGCGGTGGAACAGTTCGCCACCCCGGAGCAGCGGGTGGTCGAGGGCGTCGTCTTCGCCGTCAGCGCCCTGCGCCGCCACCGCGCGCTGGGACGGCTGCTGAGCACCGAGCCCGAGATCATCCTGCCGCTGCTCACCACTGACGGTGGGCCGGTGCTCGCCACCGGGCGTGAGTTCATCACCCGGCTCGTCGGTGACCCGGTGCTGGCCGAGACGATCGCGCGCCTCGTGCTCTCCCTCGTGCTCACTCCCGCCTCGGTGACTCCCCTGGACACCGAGGCGCAGCTGCGGAGCTTCGCCGAGCGCTACGTCGGCGCGATGGTCCGCGTCAGCTCAGATGCGGTTGCGCTCGATCAGCTTGCGGCCGATCACCATGCGCTGGATCTCTGAGGTGCCCTCGCCGATGAGCAGCAGCGGGACGTCGCGGTAGAGCCGCTCGATCTCCGAGCCCTTGGCGTAGGCGATGCCGCCGTGGATGCGGAAGGCCTGCTCGACGCAGAAGTGGCCCGCCTCGGAGGCGAACAGCTTGGCCATACCGGCCTCGACGTCGGAGCGCACCCCGGCGTCCTTCATCCGCGCGGCCCGGTAGACGAGCAGCTTGGCCGCGTCGATCTGGGTCGCCATGTCCGCCAGCTTGAACTGGATCGCCTCGTGCTCGGCGATCTGCTTGCCGAAGGTCTCGCGCTCCTGGGCGTACTTGATCCCGATCTCAAAGGCGCGCCGGGCGATGCCCAGCCCGCGGGCGGCGACGTTGACGCGGCCGAGCTCCAGCGCGTCCATCATCTGGGAGAAGCCGCGGCCCACGCCGGCCTCCTCGCCCCCGAGGACGTCGTCCGCGCTGCGCCGGTAGTTCTTGAAGAACAGCTCGGTGGTCTCGACGCCCTTGTAGCCCATCTTCTTGAACTTCGGCGGCACGGTGAGACCCTCGTAGTCACCGGTCTGGACCGACACGCCCGGTTCCTTCTCGACGATGAAGCAGGTCATGCCGTGGTGGGCGGGGGAGGCCTCAGGGTCGGTCTTGACCAGCAGGAACACCAGGGTCGACTGCAGGCCGTTGGTCACCCACATCTTCGAGCCGTTGATCAGGTAGTTGCCGTCCTCCTGCTTGACCGCCACGGTCTTCATGCCGGTCAGGTCAGAGCCGCCGCTGGGCTCGGTCATGGAGAACGCCGCGCGGATCTCCCCGGTGGCCATGCGCGGCAGGTACTTGTCCTTCTGCGCCTCGGTCCCGAACTTCATCAGCAGGTAGGAGCCGATGAAGTGGGTGTTGACGATGCCGGAGATGGAGATCCACCCGCGCGACAGCTCCTCGCAGATCAGCGTGTAGGTGGTCAGATCCAGGCCCATCCCGCCGTACTCCTCGGGGATGGTGACCCCGAACAGGCCGAGCTCCTTCATCTGCTCGACGATCGGCTCGGGGTAGCTGTCGGTCTCGTCGTAGAACTCGGCGTTGGGGATGATCTCCTCGTCCGCGAACGTGTGGACCATCTTGACGATCTGCTGCTGCTCCTTGGTGAGCTCCGGAAACGTGAAGGCGTTCTTGGCGCTCTTCCGGCTGGCAGTGGCGGTCATGGGGTGGAGTCTCCTCGGTTGGTCCCGGCGTCGGCATCATCGTCTGTCGGTGCGGCTTGGCTCTCTGCGGTGCCGTCCTCCACGACGGTCTCGGCCGCGGAGGTGTCCTCGCCCTCGCCGTCGGCCTCGATCACCGTCTCGGCTCCGGCGGCCCCCACGAGCACGGGATGGGGGAACAGCGCCTCGGACATCAGCTCACAGATCTCCTTGACCTCGAACTTGTCCTCGTTGCCCGAGGACTTCACGGCGTCGGAGAACATCGCCGCGTCCTTGGGGCAGGCGACCACGAAGTAGTCGATGTCGCCGAGGTCGACCGCCTCGCGGATGCGGTTGTGGGAGGGCTTCTCCACGCCCGGGGCATCCGGGATCCAGATGCGCCCGCCGCCGGCCCCGCAGCAGAAGCTGTTGTTGCGGTTGCGGGGCATCTCGATGAGCTCACAGCCGAGGTGCTCGAGCAGCTTGCGCGGCGCGTCGTACTCGCCGTTGTGGCGGCCCAGGTAACACGGGTCGTGGTAGGTGACCTTGTAGCCCAGGGGGCGCTCGACCTTCAGCGCCCCGGATTCGAACAGCTCGAGCAGGAAGGTCGTGTGGTGGGAGATGTCGAACTCGCCACCCTTGATCGGGTACTCGTTTCGGATCGTGTTGAGCGAGTGCGGGTCAGAGGTGACGATCCGCTTGAACTCGGTCTCCTTGATCTGCTCGATGTTGCCCTCGGCCAGGACCTCCCACAGGCCCTCCTCACCGACGCGGCGCACATCGTTGCCGGCGTTCTTCTCACCGTCGTACATGATCCCGAAGTCCACGCCCGCCGCTTGGTAGATCTTGGCGATGGTCTGGGAGACCCCCTGGGAGCGCGGGTCGAAGGAGGCGTAGTCCCCGACGAACCACAGCACGTCGACGGGTTCGGTGCGGGCGTCCTTGACCTCGAAGTCGAGGTCGTCGGTCCAGCGCCCGCGCTTCTTCTTGTTCTCGCCGAAGGAGTTGCCGCTCTTGGTGATCGTCCGCAGCGTCTTGGACAGCTCAGCCGGCATGTCGCCCTCCTCGACGAGGCGGCGGCGCAGCTGGTTGATGATCGGTGCCTGCTCGATGCCCACCGGGCAGGCCTCGACACAGGCGTTGCACTGCATGCAGGCCCACACGGTCTCAGAGCGGATGCGGTCCTCGCACACGATCGGCTCGTCGTGATCGGCGGTCTCCTCGGAGTCCTCGCTGAGCTGCTCGAGGCCGCCCTCGCCGTGGATCTCCTTGCCCGATGCCATGAGTGCGCCGAGCACGCCGCTGATGCCGTCGATCTCCTTGTAGCTGTCGGTGGCGGCGGCGTGCGCCTCCTCGCGCAGCTCGAGGACCACGTCGCGCGGGGACAGCGGCTTGCCGGTGGCGTTGGCCGGGCACGCCTCGTGACAGCGCCCGCACTTGGTGCACGCGTCGAGCTGGAGCAGGTGGATGGAGGAGATGTCGGCGAGCACGCCGTAGCCGGCGGGCTCCTCGGCCAGCGCCTCGGGGATGGGACGCAGGCGCTTGCCGGCCAGCGGATCCCGGAAGGCCAGGGAGAAGTAGCTGGTCAGCATGTGCGTGGCCTTGCTCCACGGGATGGCGGCGACCAGCCAGATCGCCACCAGGCCGTGGGCCCACCAGCAGATCATGTGCAGGGTGTCGAGCGCCGGATGCGAGAGACCGGTGAACAGCTGGGCCAGCCCCCAGGTGACCGGGTCATAGCCCTGGCGACCCGGATGGGTCGCCGCGATGCGGAACGCCGCG
>CAZZVR010000002.1:37830-51410 GCA_964657595.1 Burkholderia sp. PAMC 26561
GGCGGCGTGGCGCCGCGCGGGCCGGCCGGACCGGTACGCGCGCTGACCGCCACGGAACTGGCGACGCGCCAGCGTGTGCTGGCCGACCAGCAGCGGGACGCCGCGCGTCGCGACGCGGAACGCCGCGAGCAGGAACCCGGTGACCATCAGGTACAGCAGGCCGCCGACGAAGAACCAGTCGCCCCACTGGTAGACCTTGCGTGCCTTCTGGGCCGGATCATCGGGCGCCCGGTCCGGCCGCGTGTAGTCCAGGCGCGAGGGCTTGAGGATCGCCCGGCGGTACATCAGGTAGAGCAGGCCGACGGTGAGCACCACCGCGCCGATATCGACCCCGAGCGAGTACCACTCATAGAAGCCGTTCTGGAAGTAGGAGACCCCGAACAGCGGGCTGAGGAAGTCGGTGTCGATGGCCAGGATGGTGGTGGCGGCGAACAGCGCCAGCCACCCGTAGAACACCCCGGCATGGGCGAAGCCAGCGGCGCGGGCGCGCTTGCCGATGGTCCGGTGCTCGGCCGCCAGGGCCAGGCCTCCGGCCAGGCGCCCGGGGACCTCGCGCCACTTCGGCAACCCGGCCCGGTTCGTCGACCTGCGATAGCGCAGCACGGGGCGCGACACCCCGTAGGCGAAGACGAACACCGACGACACGGCGAGCACGTACCAGATCACGCGCAGCCACACCGGGAAGCCGGTGAAGGTCTGACGGGTCAGGCCTTCACGGATCAGCTTCTCGGTCGCCGGACCGATGGTTGCCAGAAGTGGGGTCATGCGCCTAGAACTCCTCCGCCAGTGCCTCGACGACGTCTTCGAGATCGACGTTCGCGCCGTACTGGGCGACTCCGAAGATCGGCGCGTTGGGGTCGGTGTTGATGGCGATGATCGTGTCGGACTTGCGCATGCCGATGAGGTGCTGCACCGCTCCGGAGACGCCCAGGGCGAGATACACCTTCGGGGTCACCGTCTTGCCGGACTGGCCGACCTGACGCGAGGAGGGCATGACGCCCGCATCGACCAGCGGACGTGAGGAGACCAGCGTCGCGCCGATCTTCTCCGCCAGCTCATAGAACGGCTCGGTGTCGGACTCGTCCTCGACTCCGGTGCCCCGGCCGATGGCCATGAGGAAGTCGGACTTGGTGATGTCGACGTCGCCGACCTCGGGATCCTCAAAGCCCACGTGCTGGGACTTGACCGCGGAGGCGTCCACCGGCGTGCCCTCACGGACGCTGGCCGAGCCACCGCCCGCCTCGGCTCCGGCGAAGGCGCCGGGGCGGATCATCACGAACACCGTGTCCTTGCCCGGGAACTCCAGGGTCTGGATGAACTTGTCGCCGTAGATGCCGCGCTGGACCTTCAGCGCGCCGTCCCAGGACAGGCTCGCCACATCCGAGGCGAAGCCGGTGTCCTTGACCGCCGCCACCGCGGCGCCGAAGGCGAAGGAGTCGATGGTGTGACCGGCCAGCACGACCGACGGGGACAGCTCGTCGATCAGGGACCCGATCGCCGCGGCCGTCACGTGGGGCTCGAACTGCTCGACCGGGGAGGCGATGGTGATGACCTCCTCCACGCCGGCCGCGTTGAGCTGGGAGGCCAGCGACGCGTCAGCGCCGATGAGCGCGACCTTGACCGGGCCCGCGCCGCTGATCTCGCCGGCGGCGGTGATCAGCTCGAAACTCACATCGCGCAGAGCGCCCCTGCGGGCCTCCGCGATGACCAGAACGCCGCTCATGAACCCACCTTCGACTTGATGATCTGTGCAATCTGTGATGCCACCGAGGCACCGTCGCCCTCGAGGATCTGGGCGCCGCCGGTCTCCGGTGGCGTGGCCAGGGACACCAGCTTGGCCGAGGTGGCCGCCAGCGCGTCCTCATCGAGGCCGAGGCCCTCGATCGTCGTCTCGTCCCGCGGCTTGGAACCGGCCTGGCGGATGCCGCGCAGGTTGGCGTAGCGGGGCTCGTTGATGCCCGACTGCACCGCCAGCAGCGCCGGGGTGGAGAGCTTGATCTTCTCCAGCAGACCGCCCTCGAGCTCACGCGCGACGGTCAGCTCGCCACCCGCGAACTCGATCGAGTTGACCACCGCGACATGGGCCAGGTCGAGCAGGGCGGCCAGCGCGGTGCCGGTGCCGGCCGACAGGCCGTCGGAGGTCTGGGTGCCGCACAAGATGAGGTCCGGGGCCTCAGACTCGATCGCCTTGGCGATGACCTTGGCAGTGGTGATGGCGTCCAGCTTCAGGCCCTCGTCCTCGACGTTGACCTGGATGCCGCGGTCGGCCCCCATGGCCAGGGCGGTCAGCAGGCCGTCCTCGATCTCGTCGCCGCCGATGCTCAGCACGACGACCTCGCCGTCCTCAGCCTCCTTCAGCTGCAGCGCGGCCTCGATGGCGAAGCGGTCCCACTCGTTGACATCCCATTCCAGCGAGGACGGGTCGACCTCGTTGCCCTGGATCTTGGCGGACTCATCCGGTGAGCCCGCGACCTTTATCGGCACGACAATTTTCATGATCTCTCCAACGTTCAATTTTCTGCAGCCAACACGGACGAGAACATCATCGACGTGAGGCACGAAGTATTTCCGACAATATATGATCCGCCAAATCGCACGATGCCTGGTGAAATCACCCTCACGATGTCCTTCCCGGAGATGAGCCGAACGGTACCGCCTGAGGCGGTGTCTCCGCGTCGACTCCGTGCCCCGGTGGAGCGCGAACGCCGCCAGCTGTCGGAAGAGGTGGCCAGCTACGTGCGCGAGCTGATCATCTCCGGGCAGGTCCGCCCGGGTGAGTTCCTCCGCCTCGAGCCGATCGCCGAGGCCCTCGGGGTGAGCAACACGCCGGTGCGCGAGGGCCTGCTCGCCCTGCGCAGCGAGGCGTTCGTCCGCCTCATCCCGCGCCGCGGCTTCGTCGTGGAGGGGTTCTCGCGCCAGGACATCCTCGACATCTTCATGGTCCAGGCCCAGCTGGCCGGGGAGCTCGCGGCCCGCACCGCGATCCGGATCACCTCCGAGCAGCTGGCCGACCTGCGCGAGATCGACGCGGCGCACCAGCAGGCCATCGACACGGGCGACCGCGAGGGGATCGCCTACTTCGGCCACGCCTTCCACCGCGCGGTCAACCTGGCCGCCGAGTCACCCCGCCTGGCCAATCTGCTCGGCTCGGTGGTCCGCCACCTGCCCAACCGCTTCTACACCGAGATCGAGGGCCAGATCGCCTCGATCAAGGACAACCATCCCCTGCTGCTCGACGCCTTCGGCGCCGGCGACGCCGAGGCCGCCCGCGAGCTGATGCGCCAGCACATCCTCGACGCCGGCGAGCACCTGGTGGAGAGCCTGGAGAAGCGCGGGCTGTGGGAGACCTCGTGAGGACCGCGATCGTCACCGGCGCCGCGCGCGGCATCGGCGCCGCCATCGCCACCCAGCTCGCGAGCGACGGGCACGTCGTGGCGGTCCTCGACCTCGATGAGGCGGCGTGCGGGGACACCGTCGAGGCGATTCTCGCCGCCGGGGGCCGCGCCCTGGCCGTCGCCGCGGATGTCTCGGACGAGGGATCGGTCAGCGCCGCAGTCACCCACGTGGCCAGCGAGCTGGGTCCGCCCACGGTGCTCGTGAACAACGCCGGGATCATTCGCGACAACCTGTTGCACAAGCTGACGCTGGGTGACTGGGATGCCGTGATGGGCGTCCACCTCCGCGGGGCCTTCCTCATGTCCCGCGCCGTCGCGGCGCACATGGCCGAGGCGGGCTTCGGGCGGATCGTCAACCTCTCGAGCACCTCGGCGCTGGGCAACCGCGGCCAGGCCAACTACGCGGCGGCCAAGGCGGGGATGCAGGGCTTCACCAAGACCCTGGCCATCGAGCTCGGACGCCACGGGGTGACGGTCAACGCCATCGCCCCCGGCTTCGTGGAGACCGAGATGACCCACGCCACCGCCGCGCGGATGCGCATGGAGTTCGCCGACTTCGAGCGGGAGGCGGCCAAGGCCATTCCCATCGGCCGCATCGGTCAGCCCGAGGACATCGCCAACCTGGCCGCGTTCCTCGTCTCTGACCGCGCCGGCTTCATCTCCGGCCAGGTGATCTACGTGGCCGGCGGGCCGGTGGACTGATCAGCCGACGGGAGGTCGTGCTCGTAGACGCGGAAGGACGTCAGCGTCCCGACGGTGTCATACAGCGAACGGGCGGGAGCGTTGAACTCCTGGGTGTGCCAGTAGACCTTCTCACAGTCCCGGTCCTCCGCCAGCCCGTACACCGCGTCGATCAACGCGGCCCCGGCGCCGCTGCCGCGCGCGTCGGGCGCGACGAACAGGTCGTTGAGGTAGCAGGAGTCGCGCGCCGACCAGGTCGAGGCGTGGAACACCACGTGGGCCAGGCCGATGACCCGGCCGGCTGAGCCCACAGCCAGCAGGCCGGCCACCCGCTCGTCGCCGCCGGTCAGCGCCGCGAACGTCGCGTCGCTCCACACGACCGTCGGCTCGGCCCGGTAGAAGCGCAGGTAGCCCTCCCACAGGGGCTGCCATTCCGCGCGGTCCTCACGGGTCAGCGGGCGTACTGAGGTCACGATGAGCGCCAGCGTGTCACAGTCCAAGAGTGGACTTCGAACTCACCCCACGGGCCGCGGAACTGAAAGCCCGGCTCGAGCAATTCATGGACGAGCGCGTCTACCCGGCCGAGGCGATCTACGCCGAGCAGATGGCCGCCGCGTCTGATCCTCATCATCACGCGCCGATCATCGAGGAGCTCAAGGCCGAGGCACGATCCCGTGGGTTGTGGAACCTGTTCCTACCCGATGAGGAGCACGGTGCCGGCCTCACCAACACCGAGTACGCGCCCCTCGCCGAGGTGATGGGCCGCACCAAGATCGCCCCCGAGATCTGCAACTGCAACGCCCCGGACACCGGCAACATGGAGGTGCTCCACCAGTTCGGCACCGAGGCCCAGCAGGCCCGCTGGCTCGAGCCGCTGCTCGAGGGCGAGATCCGCAGCGCCTTCGCCATGACCGAGCCGGACGTGGCGAGCTCGGACGCGACCCAGATCGCCACCTCGATCACCCGAGACGGGGACGCGTACGTGATCAACGGGCGTAAGTGGTGGACCACCAACGCGCTGCACCCGCACCTCAAGATCCTCATCGTCATGGGCAAGACCGACCCCGCCGCCGCCACCTACGCCCAGCAGTCGATGGTGCTGGTGCCGATCGACACCCCCGGGGTGACGGTGAAGCGCTCCCTGCCGGTGTTCGGCTACCACGATGCCGAGGGCCACGGCGAACTGGAGTTCAGCGACGTGCGCGTGCCGGTGGAGAACATCCTCGCCGGGGAGGGCCAGGGCTTTCTCATCGCCCAGGCGCGGCTGGGACCCGGGCGGATCCATCACTGCATGCGGGCGATCGGGCTGGCCGAGCGGGCCCTCGGGCTCATGTGCGCGCGGGCGGATGCGCGCGAGACGTTCGGCAAACCGGTGTCGGCCAACGCGAACATCCGCGACTGGATCGCCGAGTCGCGGATCGCGTTGGAGATGGCGCGGCTGATGGTGTGGAAGACCGCCTGGCTGATGGACACGGTGGGCAATCGCCACGCGCGGATCGAGATCTCCGGGATCAAGTTCGCGGTGCCCGAGATCTGTCTGCGCATCGTCGACCGGGCGATCCAGGTCCACGGCGGCGGCGGGGTGTCAGACGACTTCCCGCTCGCCTCGATGTGGGCGGGCCTGCGCACCCTGCGCCTCGCCGACGGGCCCGATGAGGTGCACAAGGCGTCGCTGGCGCGCCAGGAGCTGCGTCGCCAGCGCGAAGCTCGAGGCGATGTCCGCTAACGACCTGCGCCTGCGCGAGGTCCGTCCGGACGACGCGTTCGACACCGCTGCGCTGGGCAGCTGGCTGTGGGCACAGCTGCCCGAACTCGACGGCGCGGTACCCGAGGTGCGTCAGTTCTCCGGGGGCGCGTCGAATTTGACCTTTCTGCTGACGTTCCCGGACACGGGCCGTGAGCTGGTGCTGCGCCGGCCCCCGCGCGGCGAGCGCTCCGGCGCCGCCCACAACATGGCCCGGGAGTACCGGGTCCAGGAGCTGTTGAAGCCGGTGTTCCCGTACGTCCCGACGGTCTATGCGCTGTGTGAGGACGAGGCGGTGCTCGGGGCGCCCTTCTACGTGATGGAGCGGGTGCCGGGCGTGGTGTGCGGGTTGCCGGTGCCGCCGGAGATCGGGACGTCGGAGGAGCGCCTGGACCGGCTGGGGGAGGCGTTCGTCTCCACCTTCGTGAAGCTCCACGCCGTCGACGTGGCCGCCTCCGGTCTGGACGAGTTCTGGCGCGGCCCGGGCTATGTGGCCCGCCAGGTCGGCCAGTGGACCGACCGCTTCGCGAAGGCGCGCACCTGGAACGTCCCCTCCTTCAAGGAGGTCATGCGCTGGCTGGAGGAGAACCAGCCGCGTGACGTGGGGACCTCGCTGATCCACAACGACTTCCGCCTGGACAACATGGTGTTCGACCGCGAGGTGCCTCTGCAGGTCAACGGCGTCCTGGATTGGGAGATGGCCACGGTGGGGGATCCGCTGATGGACCTCGGCTGCTCCCTCGCCTACTGGACGGAAGGCACCGACCCGTTCCTCGCGCGCCGGTTCGCCCGCCAGCCGACGCACCTTCCGGGGGCACCGCGCCGCGCGGACATCGTGGCCCGCTACGGCGACCTGGCCCGCCGGCCGATGGACGGCTTCGCCTTCTATGAGGTGTTCGGCCTGTTCCGCCTCGCGGTGATCGTCCAGCAGATCTACCACCGGTACAAGACCGGCGGGACCACCAACCCGGCCTTCAAGCACTACTGGGTGTTGGTGCGCTCCTGCCACCAGCAGGCCCGGGCGCGCATGACCTGGTCCTGAGGTGTCCCGGCCGGGGGGTGAAAAGTGCGTTCTCGAACGCTCTGCGCCGGGACGCCCGGGATGCGGCGACCCTCCGCGCCCACGGTCTGACGGTGGTGCGGTTCGATTGGGGCGATGTTCACGCTCGCCGAGCCGCCACGCTGAGGCGGCTCGGCGAGCTCGAGGTCACAGCGCCTGGGCGGTCGGGCGGATGAGGATCTCGTTCAGCGACACGCCGGACGGGCGTGACACGGCGAAGGCGATGACCTCGGCGATGTCCTCGGCGCTGATCGACGCGTCGGCGTACATCTCCTCCGCGCCCTGCTTGGCCTCCTCCGAGGTGATGTGATCGGTCAGCTCGGTGGCGACGGCGCCGGGCTCGATGACGATGACCCGGACGTCGGGCTGCAGTTCCTGGCGCAACGCCTCGGACCAGCCGTTGATGCCCCATTTGGTGGCGTTGTAGACGGCGCTGCCGGGCTTGGCGGTGCGTCCGGCGACTGAGGAGATGTTGATCAGGTCCCCGCCACCGGCCTTGAGCTGCTCGAGGAACACCTCGGTGGTGGTGATCGCGCCGGACAGGTTGGTCTCGACCATGCGGCCGTAGTCCTCGCGCTGGTCCGTACCGAAGGGCCCAAGCAGCATCATCCCGGCGTTGTTGACGAGGATGTCCACGCCGCCCAGTTCGCGCTGGATCTGCTCGGCGGCAGCGCTGAGCGATTCGCGGTCGGTGACGTCGGCGGTGATGGCCAGGGCGCCGTCGCCAAGCTCCTGGGCCAGGGCCTCGATCTTGTCCGAGCGACGGGCCAGGAGGGCGATGCGGTGGCCGTCGGCCGCCAGGGCGCGGGCGGTCGCCTCGCCGATGCCCGAGGACGCGCCGGTGATGACCGCGACGCGGCCGCTGGGGTGGGTGGTGCTCATACTGACGTTCTCCTTTGGGGGTTCTCGTCCCTCATTACCCGGTGATCGCGGGCAAGGTTGAAAACCAACCATTTACCGCTAGGCTGACCCCACGACTCCTTCGTTGGGCCTTCTCCCTCTCTGTGCCTGCCGACGGCCTCTTCACCAAGAGACGGAGATGAAGTGTCCCGTGTCCACATCCAGTGCCGGACGTGAAGGTGGTGAGCTGGACCGGGCGCTCGCTGATGAACTCGGCACGTTCGTCGCGGCCTCCCCCCGGACGCGGGAGCCCCGCGCCGTACACGACCCAGACCACCGATCACAGACGGCAGGCGCCTCGCGCGCCACTGGATGGAGCAGACAATGGAAATGGACAACGACGGAACAGCCCTCGGGGGCGGCCAGCTCCTGGCGGCCATCTCGAGTCAGACGGTGGCGCTCCTGCGCGAGCACTACGGGCGGGGTCCCATGCGGGCCAAGACCTACGCGATCGATGACCTGGTGGTGGTCGTCATGCGCGGCAGCGGTTTCACCCCGCTGGAGAAGACCATCATGGATGACGGCCAGCCCGACAAGATCGTGGAGATGCGCCATGACTTTCAGCGCATCATGAAGACACGCTTCATCGCGATGATCGAGGACCTCACCGGACGCAAGGTCGTGGCCTTCCTATCCCAGGCCCACGTCGATCCCGACATCACCATGGAGACATTCTTCGTGGACGGCCCGCTCGCCGGATTCGGAAGCTTGGAAATCTCGGACGGACTCGAGGATTCCAGTACGCTCTAGCTTGCGATTGAGGCCGAGCGTCCCGGGGGGCGCGCTTCCGATCTCGCCGCACCTCATGCAGAGACGGGAACACGCCGGCGTCGCTGGCCGTTTCAGATCCGGATCCGCTCCAACCCGCTCGTCGAGATGATGGATGGACGAATTCCGGCCTCCCGGCCCAGATGTCAACGCCGTGCCCGCAGGCGGTTCCCGCCCGGCGGATCGCCTGGCCGCCCAGGCGTTCGAGGATGCTCCGATCGCCACGGCGCTGGTCGGTGTGGGGAGCGATACCGGTCGGCTGCTGCGGGTCAACCGCGCCCTGTGCGGGCTGACCGGGCGCACGAGGACCGAACTCGAGGGCTCCGACATCGCGGCGATCGTCCATCCCGACGATCTGAGCTCTGATGCCGAGGCGATGAGCCATCTGCTCGCCGGTGATGGGGAGGGGTTCCAACTCGAGCAGCGCCTGATGGGAGCCGGGCACCAACCCGTCTGGGTTCTGCTGCACACCGCGCTGGTGCGTGATGCGGCGGGCCGGCCGCTGCACTGCGTCCGCCAGGTCGAGGACATCGAGGAGCGCCGGCGCTTCGAGGGTGAGCTGGGCTACCTCGTCGACCACGACCCGTTGACCGGCCTGGTCAATCGACGCGGGCTTCTGCAGGAGCTGAACCGACAGCTCGCCCACGTGCGGCGCTATGGCTCCAGCGCCGCGGTGCTGTTCATCGACGTCGACGACTTCAAGGCCGTCAACGACGTGCTGGGCCACAACGTCGGCGATCAGCTGATCGTCAGCATCGCCCACGCGATCAGCGAGCGGCTGCGCGAGACCGATGTGGTGGGGCGCCTGGGCGGCGATGAGTTCGCCGTGCTGCTGCCCCAGGCGACGGCGTCGGAGGCCGCGAGCCTGGCCGCCAACCTGCTGGAAGCGATCGCCCAAGCCGCCGCCGTGACCCTGCCCGAGCCCAGGGCCTCGGTGACGGCCAGCATCGGTGTGACCGCGTTTCGCCATCTGGCACCGCATGTCAGTGGCGATGACATCCTCGTCGACGCCGACCTGGCGATGTACGGAGCCAAGGACGCGGGCAAGAACCGCGTGCAGGTCGCCAGCGCGATTGACGCCGAGCGCATGCAATCCCGCCTGACCTGGGCCGAGCGTGTCCGGCGGGCGGTCGATCAGGGCCAGTTCACGCTGCTGTGCCAGCCGATCATCGACATGAGGACCGACGCGGTCGCCCAATGGGAGCTGCTGCTGCGCCTGCCCGGCGAAGGTGACGAGCTGATCCCGCCCTCTCAGTTCCTCTACACCGCCGAGCGCTCCGGGCTGAGCCTGGAGGTGGACCGGTGGGTGCTGGGCCAGGCCATCGACCTGCTGGCCCAGAACGATCAGCCCGGAGTCGACGTCAAGGTGTCGGTCAACCTGTCCGGGCGCTCGGTCGGCGATCTCAACCTGCTCCCGTTCATCGAGCGATCCCTGAGTAACCGCGGGGTCGACCCCGCCCGGCTCGTGGTGGAGCTGGCCGAGACCGCCGCGATCGCCAACATGGACTCGGCGCGCACATTCGCCACCCAGCTCACCGAGATGGGGTGCGGCTTCGCGCTGGATGACTTCGGGGCGGGCTTCGGCAGCTTCTACTACCTCAAGCACCTGCCGTTCGACTACATCAAGATCGACGGCGAGTTCATCGCCAACCTGCCGGCCTCGCGCACTGACCAGCTCATCCTCGACTCAATCGTGCAGATGTGCAAAGGCCTGGGCAAGCAGACGATCGGCGAGTCCGTCGGTGATGCCCAGACCGTCGAGATGCTCAAGCTCCACGGCGTCGATTACGCCCAGGGCTTCCACCTCGGCCGCCCCCGGCCGGTCAGGCAGGCCTTCGGAGATGAGGTGGGGGCTCCTGCCTAGGGGCGGTTGCGGCCATGGGCGTCGTGGGCCTGGACCCACTCCTCGGCGACGATCGCCGAGCCGAGCGACAGCTCGCCGCACAGCACCGTGGCCGCGATGATCTCCGCGAGTTTCAACACCTTGCCGGCGCCGTAGCAGTCCATCAGCTCCAGGCACTCGCGCTGGGTGGCCAGGCCGGTGCCGCCGCCGTAGGTGGCGACGATGAGCGACGGGATGGTGATCGCGTAGTAGTAGTCGCCGTTGTCGCGGCGTTCGACGTAGACGTAGGCGCTGCTCGACTCCGCGACGTTGGCCACGTCCTGGCCGGTGGCGATGAACACCGCGGTGATGCCGTTGGCCGAGTGCGACCCGTTGTTGATCGCCCCGGACATCATCCCGCCCTGGTTGGACACCATGCGGGCGTCGAACAGCTGCTGGCTGGAGGCGCGCATCACCTTCTGCAGCAGCGCGTCGGGGATCGTCACCTCGGCGATCACCCGCTTGCCCCGGGTGTTCAGCGAGTTGATCTGGGAGGCCTTCTTGTCGGTGGCCATATTCGCCTCGAGGAAGAACCGCTCCACCTCACCCGGGTAGTTGGCGATCATCCACCGCGCCGCCGCGAAGGTCGCCTTGCCGGTCATGTTCTGCCCCGCCGCGTCCCCGGTGGAGTAGTTGAACCGCGTGTAGAGGATGCGGGCCGCCGGGTGCTGCTCGATCTCCAGCAGCCGGCCCGTGGTGGTGGTGGCCTGCGCGGCGGCGGCGATCGCGTCGAAGTGCTCGCTGATCCACACCCCGAACGCCTGGGCCTCCCGGGCGCTGGGAAACAGGAACGCCGGGGCCCGCTGCATATGGTCACGCACCACCGTGGTGGTGACGCCGCCGGCCTCGTGCAGCAGCCGCATGCCGCGGTTGTAGCTGGCCACCAGCGTGCCCTCGGCGGTGGCCATCGGCACGTAGAACTCGCCCTGGGCGTGCTCACCGTTGACCAGCAGCGGTCCGGCCAGGCCGATCGGCACCTGGGCGACGCCGAGGAAATGCTCGACGTTGCCCTGCACGATCGCCGGGTCGAAGGAGTAGGCGCCGACGTGGTTGAGCTCGACGCCGGTGCGCTCGGTGACGAAGCGGGCGCGGGCGTCGGCCGCGTCGCGCGTGAAGTCGTCATCGGGGTCGCGGGGGATGGGAACGCGCTGGCGTGAGGTCGACATGTGAGCGACCGTAACGGGTAGCTGACCGGCATGCGTGCAATTGGAATCACCGCTCCGGGCGGACCCGAGGTCCTCGAAGTCATCGATCGTCCGGTGCGCGATCCCGGCCCCGGCGAGGTCCGCATCACGGTCAGGGCGGCGGCTGTGAACCCGACCGACATCGGCGGGCGCCAGAACGGCTACGGCGACGTGCCCACACCCTGGACGCCGGGCATGGACGCCGACGTCGTGGTGCCCCGGGGTGAGGGCTTCGTGGCGGCGGTGCGCGAGGCGGCCCCGGACGGGGTGGACGCCATCTATGACACGGCCCGGCTGCACGACTCCGTCTTCGGTGCCCTGTCAGACGGCGGCGCCATGGCGGTGATCCGCGGCTGGAAGCCCACCACGACCGAGCGTGGAATCGTGGTCAAGCAGGTGATGGTGACGGAGGCTCTGGAGAACACCGCGTGGCTGGAGCACCTGCGCGAGCTCGCCTCGGACGGTCGTCTCCAGCTGCGGGTCGCTCGCGAGTTCGCCCCCGAGCACGTCGCCGAGGCGCAGGAGCTGATGGACGCCGGCGGCCTGCGCGGCCGGGCGGTCATCACGTTCTAGAGACCGATCGCGGGTCGAGTGCCTGAGTGATCAGGGCGTCGATGAACGCCGGCGGGACGCGCGCGCCGGTCAACGCACGGAAGTAGATCGGGCCCGTCAGCGCGTCGAGGCTGGTGGCGAGGTCGAGCGAGGCCGGGAACGCCCCGGCCTCGATCCCGCGCTGGATCAGCGCCCCCTCGGCTGCGCGCTGGGGGGTGAGGAAGCGTTCCTGGAACGCGGCGGCGACCTGAGCGTCATGCTGAGCGGCGCCGATCAACGCCAGCAGAACTCGGCCGGCCGGCTCCTGGGTGAGGAACCGGGCCAGCCGGCGCAGGTACCGGCGCACGGCGGCCGCCGGCGGCCCGGTGCTCGGCACGGCCAGGGCGTCGCTCGCATCGTCGATCAGGGTGTCCAGGAGGATCTCCACCTTGGAGGGCCACCAGCGGTAGATCGTCTGCTTGGCCACACCGGCGCGCGCGGCGATCCCCTCGATGGTCACCCCGGTGAAGCCGCGCTCGACGAGCAGGTCGTCGGCGGCGTGCAGGACGGCGTCCCGCGCAGTCTCGTCACGGCGGTGCGGTGCCCGCCCCTTGGCCGTCCGCGGGCTCGGCGGTGTCGGGGCCGATGGCTTCGGCGGCGGCGTCGAGGGGGACGGGTCGGCCATGCCCGCCGATCCTAGCGGCCGAGCTTCGCGCTCGGACCGCCTAGGCAAGACGCAACGTTGCGTCTAGTATGTCTCCGCGATGGCCACCCGACCCGTAGAGGAGACACCCATGACCACCCTGACCACCGCACCCCTGGCGCCGCTGCTCGAGCGCCTGTTCAGCGAGGCCGATGCCCCAGCCGATCCGCAGTTGCGGGCCGCCGTGTCCGCCCTCACCCCCGAGGAGCGTGCCGACTACCGCACCTTCTACAGCCTTGCCCGGGATACCTACCTGGCCGTTTCGCAGGAGACCGCGCGCCTGCTCTACCTGCTCGTCCGCTCCAGCCAGGCCCGGTCAATTGTCGAGTTCGGCACGTCCTTCGGGATCTCGACCCTGCACCTGGCGGCCGGCCTGCGGGACAACGGCGGCGGCCGGCTCATCACCGCAGAGTTCGAGCCGAGCAAGGTCTCGCGGGCCCGGGAGACCTTTGCGGCCGCCGGCCTGGCCGACCTCATCGAGCTGCGCGAGGGTGACGCCGTGAAGACGTTGGCGAACGACCTCCCGGACCGGATCGACCTCGTGCTGATGGACGGCGCCAAGGGGCTGTACCCAGCCGTGCTCGCGCTGCTCGATTCCCGGCTCGAGCCCGGGTCGCTGATCGTCGCGGACAACGCCGACGACAGCCCGGAATATCTCGAGCGGGTCCGCTCAGCCGGCTGGGTCTCGGTCCCCTTCGCCGCGGACGTCGAGCTGAGCCTGCGGACCCGTTA
>CAZZVR010000003.1:0-49678 GCA_964657595.1 Burkholderia sp. PAMC 26561
CGGAACGGGTCCAGACGTTGCACCTCGGCGCTGATCTATCCGGATCAGCGCCAGCGCCCGAGGTCGGTGAGGGTCCGCTGGCGCTCGTGACCGTGGCGCACCTCCAGGCGCGCAAGGGGCACGCGACGGTGCTGTCGGCGATCGCCGCCATGGCCCCGGCGCGGCGCCCGAGCTACCGGATCGTCGGCGACGGCGAGGAACGCGAGCGGCTGGAACGGCTCGCCGCCGAGCTGGGCATCGCGGAGTCGGTGACCTTCCTCGGACAGCTGCCCCATCCTCAGGCGCTGGCGCTGATGGCCCAGGCCGACCTGTGTGTCATGCCGGGCACCGAGGAGCCCTTCGGGGTCGCCTTCGTGGAGGCGATGGCGGCCGGGGTCCCCGCCGTCGGGGGGCGCGGTGAGGGCGGGCCCGAGGACATCGCCGCCGCCGGTGAGGGGATGCTCACGGTCACGCCGGGTGACGTGGGGGAGCTGGCCGCGCTGCTGGCGCGCCTGGACGCCGACCGGGCCGAGCTGGCGCGCCTGGGCACGGCGGCCCGGGCGACGGTGGCCGAGCACTTCACCTGGGCGCGCTGTGGCCGTGATACCTATGCCGCCTACGCGCGGGTGCTCGAGGCAGCCGGGGTGGCTCAGGGACGGGTCCTGTGAGCGTCGACGTCCTCATCGTGTCGCTGGGGACCACCCGGGGCCTGCGCGTCGCCGACGCGCAGCTCGCGGCGATGCTCGAGGCGGCGGGGGCAACGGTGGCGCTGGCCGGGGTGCGCATCGGCGCCGGGGACCGCCTGCGCCGCGGCTACCCGGTCAACGACCTCATCGAGGCGACGGCGGCGCGCCGGGCGCTCGCCTCCGCCCTGGTCCGCGAGCGCCCGGCCGCGGTCATCTTCTCCAGCACCACCGCGTCACTGCTGGCCGCGCTGCCCGCTGGCCTGCCCTACGGCATCTGGCTCGACTCGCCCGCCCGGCTCAACCGCCCGGGGCGCCACAACGCGGTTCTCCACGCGCTCGAGCGCCGGCGCATGGCCGGCGCCGCGGTGGTCATGCCCTGGAGTCCGGGGGCGCTGGAGCAGCTGCCCGCCCGGGTCCGCCACGCTGTGGTGATCTCTCCGCCGATCCGCCTCGGCCCCGCGCCGGCGCGCGAGCGCGAGCCGCTGGTGGTCGCCTACGCACCCGACCCCAAGGCCAAGGATCTGGAGCTGGTGTGTCGCACCTGGGCCGCCTACCTGGCCGCCGAGCGCGACCCGGGTGCCCCGGTGGTGCCCGCGGGGGCGCGGCTCGTGGTCACGGGGATCGCTCGAGACTGGGCCACGGAGTTCCTGCGCCGGCGGGGGATCGACTCACTGCCGGCGCGGCTGGAGCTCGGTGGCATGGTCAGCCGCGCGGACTTCCTGGACCTGCTCGCGCGCGCCGCGGTGTACCTCAGCGCCGCGCGCTGGGAGGACTTCGGTCAGGCACCGCTGGAGGCGTTGGCCGCCGGAGCGGCACTGGTCGCCGCGCCGGGGGGCGGGCCGTTTCCCGCCCTCACCCTGGCGCGTACGCTCGAGCCGGCCTACGTGGCGCCCGACCGCAGTCCCGGTGCGCTGGCCCGGGCGCTCGCGGCGGGACTCGCCGCGCGGGACCTGAGCGCCTACCGGTCAGCCGCCCGGGTCGCGCTGGCCGACTACGCGGAGGCGGCGACGGTGGCGAGGCTGGCCGCTGAGGTGCTGCCGCGACTGCTCAGGTCGCCGCGAGGGACCCGCTGATCGTCCCGACCCGCGAGCGGCTCGGCGGGGAGCCGACGGGACTCGGCGCCAGCGCCGCGATCGACGCGGGCCGCTACCTCGCCGCGACCGCCTGAACCGCCGCGGCGAAGGCGGTGACCTCGACGCCGTCTGACGCGGCGTCGATCTCGCGGCTCTGGGCGGCCATGCGCCCGCGCAGGCTCGCGTCGCCGAGCAGCCGGCCGAGGGCGACGGCGGCACCGGAGACGTCGCCGGGGCTGACCAGCATCGCGTTGGCGCCGTCGCGCGCTGAGTCCCCGACGGCGCCCACGACCTCACTGGCGACGATGGGCAGGCCGGCGGCCGCCGCCTCGCGGATCACCACGCCGAAGGGCTCATAGCCGCTGAGCAGCGCGAACACGTCAGCGCGGGCATACAGCCGGGCGAGCTCGGCGCCGGAGCGGTGCCCGTGGAAATGCACGTCGAGCCCCAGCTCGTGTGCGGTCGCCTCCAGCCGGTCGCGGAGGAAACCGTCGCCGACGATGTCCAGGGCAACCGCCCGGGGCGCCAGGTCGGCCGCGGTCTGGGCCACGGCGCGCATCAGCACGGGCACGTTCTTGTCCGGCACCAGCCGGGCGACGGTGAGCACGCGCAGGGGGTCGTGGTCGCGGTCGGGCGCCGTGGCGCGGATCGCCGCCAGGTCCGCTGACTGCAGCGCCACGGTGATCCGCTGGGCCGGCACGCCGAAGTCGAGCAGACGCCGCCGCGCCGCGGAGGAGACGACGATCGCCCCGTCCACGTGGGTGGCGAAGCGCCGGTGCCAGCGCAGCTGGGCGGCTCCGAGCAGCGGGTTGATCGCGGGCGTGCACTCGGTGAGCAGGAGGTGAGGCACGTGGTGGCGCCCGCCCCACAGGCGGGCGGCAATCGCCAACGGTCCGTATTCGGAGGCGACGATCACCTCGGGCGCGCTGGCGCGCAGGGCCGCGGCCAGGCCGTGGGGGAGCATCACCGGCGTGCGGCCGGGACGGGGCAGCTGGGAGGAGCGCAGGTGGGTGGCCGGGTAGGCGTGGGCGGTCGCGAAGAAGTCGTCGGGGACGTCCCAGCTGGGCTGGCCGGCGTCGGCGTAGATCACCTCGAGCGCGATGTCGGGGCGGGCGTTGAGCGCCGCGAACAGCGGCTCGCGGTAGGGCGCGGCCACCGGCGCCACCACGGTCAGCCTGAGCATGGCCGCGAGCTTGGCACACTCGCTCAGCAATCGATGCGCGTGCTCCTGCTCCACAACCGCTACCGGGCCCAGGGCGGTGAGGAGCGGGCGGTGGCGATGCAGGCCGACCTGCTGGCGCGTCACGGCCACGCCGTCGAGGTGCTCGAACGTGACAGCGCCCGCGCCGGAGCGGCCCGGGCGGCCGCCGGCATGCTCGCCGGAGGTCTGGCGCCGGAGCAGATCGCCGACACCGTGACGCGCATGCGCGCCGACGTCGTCCACGCCCACAACCTCCACCCACTGCTGGGCTGGCGCGCCCTGGCCGCGGCGCGGGAGGCCGGCGCGGCCACCCTGCTGCAGCTGCACAACTTCCGGCTGTTCTGCGCCATCGGCATCGCCTACCGCGACGGAACGCCCTGTCACGCCTGTCGCGGGCCCAACACGCTGCCGGGCCTGGTGCATCGCTGTCGCGGCTCGGTCGCCGAGGCAGCCGTCTACGCGGCTGGGCTGGCGGCCCAGCAGTCACGCCTGCTCGGCGGCGCGGACCGGCTGATCGCCCTCAGCGCGGGCCATCTCGCGCTGCTGGGCGAGCACGGGTTGGCGGTCGACCGGGCCTCGGTGGTGCCCAACTTCAGGCCCGACGGCGGCTGGGCTGAGACATCCCGGGCGGGGGAGGGCAGCTACGCGCTGGTGGCGGGTCGCCTGGTGGAGGAGAAGGGCTTCGACACCGCCATCGCGGCGGCGGGCGCCGCCGGGGTACCGCTGGTGGTCGCCGGCGCGGGCCCGGACGAGGCGCGGCTGCGTGGGCTCGCCGCGGAGTCGGGCGCCGAGGTCAGCTTCACCGGCTGGCTGGCGCCGGAGGCGCTGGGTGACCTGGTGGCCGGGGCGGGCGTCGTGCTCATCCCCTCCCGCTGTGAGGAGGCCTTCGGCTTCGGCGCCCTGGACGCGTTCGCGGGCGGCGTGCCGGTCATCGCCTCCCCGCGGGGCGGGTTGGCCGAGCTGGTGAACGTGGGCGGTGGCACGCTGGTCGACCCCGACGATCCGGCCGCCTGGGCGGCGGCGCTCGGAGCGCTGTGGAACGACCCCGCCCGCCGCCGGGCCGAGGGCGAGCGCGGGCTGAGCGAGGCCCCGCGGCGCTATGGAGAGTCCGCGGTGCTGGCCGCGCTGCTCGGCGCCTACGGCGCCGCGCTCGCGGCTCGTAGGATTCGCTGAGGAGCCCGGGTAGACAAACTGGCAAAGTCGGCGGTCTTAAAAACCGCTTTCCCTAGGGAAGTTGCGGGTTCGATTCCCGCCCCGGGTACTGGTGAGCGCGGTCGGTGACGCTAGGTGCAGGACGGCCCGTAGCCGAAGCCGAGGTACTGCAGCGTCTTGACCCCGCCGCCGGTGACGATCGGTCCACGGTTGCTCGGGAACGCGTAGCCGGGGGCTGAGTTGGCCAGCCACTGGCTGAGGGTGGGGAAGGCCGCCGGGGTGGCGGTCGTCTTCAGGTAGCCCCAGAAGCCGCCGGCGTACAGGCTGGCGCCGGTCAGGTTGAACGGGGCGACGAGCATGCCCTGGGTGGCCGGGGTGATCTCCCCGGTGGCCGGGTTGAAGCTCGCCCGGGTCCCCTCGGGGCTGAGCAGCGCCGCGGTGTAGCCACCGCCGGTGGTCTGCACGGGGGTGAGGATGAACGCCGAGTGCAGGTTCCCGCTCTGGATCGCCAGGGCGAGCTCGGAGACGATCGAGCTCGCGGAATCGGGCAGCGTGGCGGCCTGGTCGGCGTTGCCCGGCTGGTTGAGCCAGTTGTGCAGCGCCTGGGCCGGGTCACCGCCGTTGGGCAGCGCCTTGACCGTGATGTCGGCCTCCGCACTCGTGTTGTTCGCGTCCTTGGAGATCTGCTTGCCGCTGTCATCGAGGGCGATGACGGTGATCGGGAAGCTCCCGGGCACCGTCCCGGTGTACACCCGCAGCGTCGCCTCACCGGTGGAGTCGGTGGTCTGATCGACGCTGTCGGTGTTCGGCGTGCTGGAGTTCGGATCCGGCCAGACGCGCCCACCCACCGCGGTGCCGTCGAGGGTGCAGATCGTCGCCGGCGTGGTCATCCGCCACGCGGACTGGAGGGCGCTGCCGCCGCCGTAGGGCGCCAGGGCGAACCCGACATCGGGATCCGGTGCCCCGCCGTCGGTCGCCTTGACGGTGACGTCGACGTAGGAGAGCCCGTCGGAGGGAACGCTGGTCCGGCTGAGCGTGAGCTTCAGCTTCAGCGTCGATCTGAAGGTGAAGTCGGCCTCGGCGGTGCTGTCGTCGGTCACGTCGACACTGGAGGAATCCGGTGTGGGCTCGGACTTCCGGTTGCCCTTGAAGTACCCCGCCGGCGCCGACGGAGTCACCGTGTAGCTCCCGGGCTTGGCCACGATGACGTGGTAGTAGCCGCTGTCTGACGTCGTGACCGTCTTGATGTAGCCGTGGGGCCCGGTGATCCGGACCTTCGCCCCGCTCAGCCCGGCCAGATCCGTCACCTGCTTCTTGAGGTTCTGCTCGCGCACGTGACCCTCGATCACGCCCCCCTTGGAGATCACCGCGTAGAAGTCGCCCGCGGGATAGGAGGCACCGCCGGCGTAGACGTCGAGCGCCGGGCCGTTGACCCACGCATTGGTGGCCTCGACGGCCTTCCAGGTGCAGGTCGTGTGACCCTTGGTCACGTCGAAGGCCTTGTCGGTCTTGTACGTGGCCGCGGCATTGGAGGCGCTGCGCTTGCCGTCGCAGTGCAACAGCTTCAGCCCGGGACCGGAGGCCTGAACCGTGACCGACCCGACCGCCGGATACTCGCCGCTGCCCTGGCCGCCGATCAACCAGCTGTAGGTGCCGCTCACCTCCTGGCCGACATGCAGGATGTGGCCGCCGAGGTTGAAGGTGTCGGTGCCCGAAACCGCCGGGTAGAAGCACAGCGGCTGCGGTGCGTAGGCGTCGCATTCCTGCGGCGTGGGACCGAGGTCGTCAGCCCGGGCGGCGCTCGAGCCGGTGAGGCCGACGGCGATCAGGGCGAGGACGACGAGGAGGGTTCGGAGGGTGAGGCGCAGGCGAGCCGGCCGGTGCGTGGTCATGGGCGCATTCCTAACATTTCCCGGCACGGTCGAGCAACCACCGTGTACGTGCTGAGTACGTAGACGGCGCCATAATTGGCGGGCGTGAGCGACGACGCCGCCCTCCTGGATCTGATCGGTGAGCTTTTGGGCGTGCTCGAGCTCGACGAGTTCCGCTGGGCGCTGGTGCGGGCACTCCAACACGCCCTGCCGCTGGACTGGATCTCGGTCAACGACATCGGGGCGGATCCGGAATCGATCGTGGTGATCTCCGATCCCGAGCCCCCGGCGGATCTGCTCGGCGGGTTCATCGCTCACGCACACGAGAACCCGCTGGTCGCTCACTACCAGCGGACGCGGGACGGCCGGGCCACGCGTTTCTCTGACGTGGTGACGCCGGCGGAACTGCACCGCCTCGAGCTCTACCGGCGGGTCTACCGACCGCTCGGCATCGAGCATCAGATGGCCTTCACCCTCCCGAACGGAGCCGACCGCATCCTCGGCGTCGCGCTCAGCCGTCGCGCGCGTGATTTCACCCGGGGTGAGCGCGACCTGGTCGAGCGCGCGCGGCCCTATCTCATCCAGGCCTACCGCAACGCGGTCGAGCACACCGAGCTGTGTGCTTTGGTGGGTCGACGCCTGGGGGCCGGCGCGCCGGATCCCACGCCGTTGCGCGATCGCGGCCTGACCCCGCGGGAGAGCGAGATCGTCGGCTCACTCGCCACCGGGATGGCGGAGCGCGACATCGCCGCGGCGTTGAACCTCAGCGTGCGCACGGTGGAGAAGCACCTCCAGAACGCCTACCGCCGCCTCGGCGTGCGCACCCGTTCACAGGCCGCGGCGATCGTGTGGGAACTGCAGGCCTGAGAGAACCCCCCCGCCGCTCGCGCGACGGGGAAGCTGTGCTCTCAGCTTCTCAGGCGGCTGCCACGGCCGGCTCGGCCGCGTCGTCGACGTCGTCGTCGACCCGCTCGCGCACCGCGGTCTGAATCGACTCCTGCGCCAACTCGGCGAGGACGCTGTGGATCAGCTCGCTGTCCCCGTCGATGCTCAGGCCGCTCATGTCCTGGGCCGGAGCGAATGCACGCACCCACGACGCGGTGCTGGCGCTCGCGCTCGCGGCGGGATCATTGGCGGGCGCCTCGCTCAGGGCCGCGCCCTCGGGGCCGACGGTGACGGAGAAGACGGCCGGGCCGTCCTCCGCATCGGCATCGGTCACCGTGAACTGCACGGTGGCGGGGTTGTCCTGGGGCGCGATCAGCCCGCCGGCCAGGCGGAAGATCGCTCCGATATCGACACGCTCGCCGTTGCGGGGCGTGGACCACGCCCACTCATAGCCCCAGCGGGCCAGCTCGGCCAGCACGGGGAGGAGGTCCTGAGCCCGTGCGGTCAGCTCGTAGTCGACCCGCGGTGGCACCTCGCGGTAGCGCTGGCGCGTCAGCATGCCGTCGGCGACCATCCGGTTGAGCCGGGATCGCAACTGCTCGGTTGATATGCCAGGCAACACCCGCTGCAACTCGACGAACCTCCGAGGCCCCGACGCAAGGTCGCGAACAATGAGGAGCGTCCACTTGTCTCCCACGAGGTCCAGAGCGCGTGCATCTGGGGACCACTGGGCGTAGGGGTGCCGCTTAGGCGGTGGAACTTGGGGCATCAAGCCTCCCGCTGTCTTCGGTTTTTACCTACAAACGCAGTCAACGACTGCTGAGCACTGGTCCCCCGACTGGCTCGCTCTCAATAGTACAAAATTTGAGCGGTAGTTGCCACGAAACCCGAGAAATCGCGCGTTAGCTGGAGGTTTACCCCATCTCACCGGGTTCAACCGGGGGATTTTTCTCCCCCTTGCCGAGCCGCCCAACGCGTTCTTGACTCCAAACACTTGAAATCCAGAGCGTCGTGAGTCAATCTTTCGGTCATCTACTGATCTCGCATGCGGCGAGCTCCGTAGACGTCGGGCAGGAGCGGGCGATCTGGCCCGCAGAACCATACGTTTGTCCAGTTGGCTCGGGCAGGTCCAGCCAACCGGCCGATAGAGGTGCCGTGGGACAGTTGATCTCTTTGACCGACAGAATCGCCGAACGCGAGCTGGAGCGCCAACGCTCCGCCCGCGGTGCGGCCGCGTTCTTCTTCGCGCTGGACTGCCCCCTCTCCTATTTGGTGGCCGAGCGCGTCGAGCGTGACCTCGGCGAGATCGCGTGGGTGCCGATCCTGGCGCCACGCGACACCCGCTGGGCGCGCGAGCGTCTGCTTCAGGCCAAGGCGGTGGCCGCCACCAAGCGCCTGCCGCTGATCGAGCCCGAGAACTACCCCTTTGATGCGCGCCCGGTCTCCCGCGCGGCCCTCTACGCGTCCAAGCAGGACGGATCGGGCGGGGCCTTCGCGCTGCGGGCCCTGCGGCTGGCCTTTGCGGGCGGCTTTGACCTCTCCGAGCCGGACCTCATCGCCGAGGCCGCGGCGGCGGCGGGGATCTCGGTGGACGGCGCCCTGGAGGCCGCCACGGACGCCTCCCTCGACCACAGCCTGGCCATGACCGCGAGCGGGCTGCGCAGTCGGGGCATCGTCGAACCACCGGTGATCCGCATCGTCACGGGCTGGTTCTCGGGCTTTGACGCCCTCGGCCAGTCGACCGCCTTCGCCGCGGCGCGGGACTCCTTCTCAGCGCTGGCGGTCGAGCGGGGCTGAGCCGTGAGCGCCCGCGGTGGGCGCCGTGCCCGGGTCGCCTGCCTGAGCGCGGAATGTGGGGCCCCCTTGAGTCACGCGGGCAAGATGGGACACTTGACCGAGTGAAAGATCCGGTCGACCGCCTGATCCGCGCCGTTGCGCGGCGCGACAGCTTCGCCCTCATGTGGGCCCAGTTCGCCGGCGCCCACCTCGTGCTGTTCGGTGGGATGGTGCTGTTCCGGCTGTTCGTGTCCATGGACCACCACCAGTTCTGGCTGCTGGTCGGCGTCTCCCAGGGACTGTGTCTGCTTGACAACGCGGTGGGGATCAGCCTGACCCGCCGGATGTTCGAGCCGGTGCGGACCTGGGAGCGGGGGGACCGCACGCCGGACACGACGATCGCCGCCTGGAAGGCCCTGTCGAACCTGCCGCTGGACTACTTCCGCTCCTCACCCAAGCTGCCGCTGCTGTTCAGCTACCTGCCGTTTATCGCCTTCGCAGCGTGGCGTCTGCATATCGGCCTCGGCGGCTTCGTGATCCTGGCGTTGGTCGGAACCACGGTGATCGCCTGTGCCGTGGTGGTCCGCTATTTCCTCATGGAGATCGTCTGTCGCCCGGTGCTGGAGCAGATCGCCGTCGGCCTGCCCGACGACTTCGCGGTGCGCCGGGCCGGTCTGCCGCTGAGCTGGCGGCTGTTTCTGGCTGCGCCGGTGATCAACATCGTCACCGCACTGATCGTGGCCGGCCTGTCGAATCGCGGCCACCCCCAGTCCCTCAACCACCTCGGCCTGGAGTGGCTGCTCGCCGTCGGCGTCTCGCTCACCATGGGCCTGGAGTTGCTGCTGCTCACCGTCCGCACCGTCGGGTCCACCATGGGCGACATCCGCCGGGCGATCCAGCGGGTCCAGGTGGGGGACTTCAGCGCTCGGGTGCCCGTGGTCTCCACCGATGAGACCGGCACCCTGGCGCAATCCTTCAACCACCTCGTCGAGGGACTGGAGGAGCGCGAGAAGCTGCACCGCGCCTTCTCCGCCTACGTCGACCCCGGTCTGGCCGAGCGGATCCTGCGCGAGGGCTCAGACCTCGAGGGTGAGGACCGTGAGGTGTCGATGCTGTTCCTGGACATCCGCGAGTTCACCGCCTTTTCCGAGTCCGCTCGTCCGCGTGACGTGATGGCCCTGCTGAACGAGTTCTGGGATCTCGTCGTGCCGGTGCTGCTGCGCCGCGGCGGGCATGCCAACAAGTTCATCGGCGACGGGGTGCTGGGGGTGTTCGGCGCCCCCGACGACCTCGACCACCATGCCCTGGCGGCGACCCGCTCGGCGCTGGAGATCGCCGATCTGGTCCAGGCCCGCTACGGCGGCACCATCAACGTGGGGATCGGCGTCAACACCGGACATGTCATCGCCGGCACCGTTGGCGGCGGTGGACGTCTCGAGTTCACCGTGATCGGTGACGCGGTCAACACCGCCTCGCGGGTGGAGGAGGCCACCCGCGCCACCGGGGACACCATCCTCATCACCGAGGCCACCCGGCGTCAGCTGCCCCCAGGCGTGTTCGCCTTCGAGCCGCGCGGTTCGGCCCAGCTCAAGGGCAAGACCGTCCCGGTGCAGGTCTGGAGCGTCGAGCGAGCCATCCGCGCCCAGCGCCTCGTCGATGACAGCACCGGGGACCTCGCTACGGTCGGGCCCGGCGACTGATTCAGCGGCAGGCGAATGCTTCTCGCCCGCGAATCAGCCCGGAGATGAGTTTCAAGGCTATGGCTGCCTCCCCACGTGTCCAGGAGCGAAGCGCCGCCCGCCGCCACCTTGTTCCGCTGCCCGTCCGCGAGTTCGGCGCCACCATTTGGAAGGCCAACGTCACCGGGCTGTCCTCGATGCTCGCCTACAACATGCTGCTCGGGATCGTGCCGCTGTCTCTGCTCGGCCTGTTCGTCTCGGGCCAAGTGCTCTCCAGCAACACGGTCGAGCACTCGATCGAGCGCACCCTCCAGGACTTCTTCCCCGGTACGACCAAGAGCACCCTCGACTCCCTGCTGCGCCAGGTCGCCAACCACACGGCCACGACGGGCATCGCGACGCTTGTCGCCAGCCTGTGGCTGGCCTCCTCCTTCTGGGGCTCGCTCGACACGGCCTTCTCGCGCATCTATGGCTGTGAGTCGCGCTCCTGGCTGCGCCAGAAGCGCTTCGCCCTGGGGATGGTGCTCATCCTCGTGCTGCTGTTGATCTCCACGGTGGCCACGCCGACCCTGCAGTCGCTGCTGCGCTCGGGGGCGGTGCACCTGCCGCTGGTGGTGCGCCACGTGGACACCGTGGTGTACATCGTCTCCCTTGCCTTCAGCCTGGGGCTGCTGTTCCTGTGTCTGTCGGTCATCTACATGCGCGTGCCCAATCTCAAGGTGCCCTGGCACGCCACCTGGCCGGGGGCCCTGGCGGCCACCATCGCCATCGGCGTCGTCGCCCTGGCCTTCCCGGTCTACCTCAGCTCCATCTCCACCATCGCCCGCTACAGCACGGCGATCGTGTTCATCGTCATCGTCCTGGGCTGGTTCTGGGTGGTGGCCCTGGTCATCCTGTGCGGCGCGGTGATGAACGCGGTGTCGCTGTCGCACTACCGGCCCCGGGCCGAGGGCTCGGATTAAAGGCCAGAGGCCGCCTCCGAAGAGGCGGCCTCTGAACCAGGTTGGCCCAATCGGGACGGGCAGGGGTACGTGCCAGACAGGGCCGGTTGAGGTGGTCGGAGCGGCGGGAGGCGCCGAAATGCGGCTTCGCCCCGACCTATGTTCGGGTAGCGGCATGCGGCCGTTACCCACAGCGCACTATCTGCTCTTGCCGGTGCTTTCTCAATAGAACATCCGTCCAGAGCGGTCCGCAGCGGTGATCCGATCCCTGCTCGGTGCGCGTAATGCAGAGGGCCATTCGCTTTCGGGTCGGTAGCGCTCACCGCTGTGCCACCGTTTCCGGCGACCAAGGTCGCTGCGGAATCGATGGCCACCAAATCGGTGAAGATAAACTCGGATCCGTGGTGCGTCAGCTGTTCAGCTTCCCCAACCCGGTCAACGACAAGGCGGCGCGGACGGTTGCCGGCGTGGTGCTGGTCGAGGCGATCGTCACGCTGGTCACCGGCTGGTATCCGCTCACCATTCTGCTCGCCTACGGCTTCTGGGCGCGCCTGCTCACCGGCCCGACGCTCAGCCCGCTCGGCTGGGCGGCCCAGAACCTCGTCGCCCCGCGCCTGGGGGAGAAGCGCTACGTCTCGGGGCCGCCCAAGCGCTTCGCCCAGGGGATGGGCGCGTTCATGGCCACCGGCGCCCTGGTCTTCGGCCTCATCCTGGGAGACCACACCGTCGCGGACGTGTTCCTCGCGCTGTTCATCCCCGCCGCCGGCCTGGAGTCGATCTTCGGCTACTGCCTCGGCTGCAAGGCCTTCGCGATGCTCATGCGCGTGGGCCTGATTCCGGAAGAGGTCTGTGCCGAATGCGCCGACATCTCCGGGCGCCTCGGGGTCAGGCGCGACCGCGTGGTCCCCAGCGCCTAGCCGGCTACTGCCCGGCGGCGTAATGCAGGGCCGCCCCCCGCAGGATGTCGTGCTCGGAGACCTCGACTTGCTCCAGGCCGAACAGGTCCATGACCGCCGCGAGGATCATCGCGCCGGGGATGATCACGCTGGCCCGGTCAGGGTTCAGGCCCCGGATGGAGCGCCGCAGGTCCAGGGGCATGTGGCGCAGCTCCTCATAGAGCTCGCTCACCCGCTCGCGGCTCAGGGTGTAGCCGTGGACGAAGTCGCGGTCATAGGGCTCCAGGCGCATGTCGATGGCCGCCAACGACGTCGGCGTCCCGGCCACCGCCAGCGTGCGCTCGACGCCGCCGCGCAGCCCCGGAGGGACCCCAGCCCCCAGCGTCGCGTCCACGTCCGCGCGCAGCGCCGCCAGCTCCGCGTCACTCGGCGGGTCGGAGCTGACGTGGCGGTCAGACTGGCGCACCACGCCGGCCTGGGTGGAGACGTGGAAGTCCGCGCGGACGCCGTGACCGAGCACCAGCTCGGTGGACCCGCCGCCGATGTCGGCCACCAGGATCCGCTGCGGGTTATCGGCGTCCAGGGTGTCGGTGGCGCCCCGGTAGGTGAGCGCGGCCTCCTCATCACCGGTGAGGATCGCTGTCTCCCACCAGTAGCGGCGGGCCACCTCGGCGGCGAAGTCCGCGCCGTCAGCCGCGTCGCGGACCGCGCTGGTCATGATCGCCACGCTGCGCTGCGTGCCGGCGTCCCGGGCCCGCTGGGCGTAGTCGGCCAGCACTGCGTGCTCGCGCTCCAGGGCCTCCGGCGACAGGCTGAGGCTGGCATCCACCCCGGCCCCGAGGCGCGTGACACGACTGATGCGACTCTCCTCATGGACTAGCGTGTCGTCCTGCACCTCGGCGATGAACAGACGGGTGGTGTTGGTACCGATGTCGACGATCGCCAGCTTCACAGGCGCACCGGATTGGGAGGCGCCGCTCCAGCCAAGCAGGTGAGGATGTTGTCCACCGCGATGTCGGCCATCTGCGCCCGGGCGACGGTGGTGGCCGAGCCGATGTGCGGGGTGATCAGCACGTGGGGAGCCTGCCACAGCGGATCGTCGGGGGGCAGCGGTTCCGGGTCGGTGACGTCCAGTGCCGCGGCGGCCAGCCGGCCCTCCTGGAGGGCGCGGGCCAGGGCGGCCTGATCCACGATCGGCCCGCGGGCCGTGTTGACGAGGATCGCCGTGGGCTTGACCCGGCTCAGCGTCGCGTCGCTGATGAGGTGGCGGGTCTGGGGGGTGAGCGGGCAGTGGAGGGAGATGAAGTCGGCCTGGGCGAGGAGCTGATCCAGGCGGGCCGGGTCGGTCTCGCGGCCGCTGCTCAGCACGGTCATGGCGAAGCCGCTGGCCCGCTGGGCGACCGCCTGGCCGATGCGCCCGGCCCCGATGATCAGCAGGGTGGCACCGGCTACCTCGGCACCGAGAAAACCCGCGGGCTCCCAGGTCTGCCAGTCCGTGCGGGCTTCAGCGGCCGCTGGGACGACCCGGCGGGCGGCGGCCATGAGCAGCGCCCAGGTCAGATCGGCGGTGGCCGCGGTGAGCACGTCGGGCGTGTGGGTCACCGCCACCCCTCGCTCGGTCGCGGCTGCGACGTCGATGTTGTCGTAGCCCACCGCGTAGTTGGCGACGATCCTCACGGTGTGGAGGGCGTCGAGCAGTGACGCGTCGACCCGGTCGTTCACCGTGGTCAACAGCGCGTCGGCGCCGCTCGCCTCCGCCACCAGCTCCTCCGGCGGCGGGGGGAGGCGGTGGGGCCAGATGCTGACCGTGTGGGCTGCGGCGAGGCGCGCGAGCGCGCTACCGGGGAGTTGCCGGGTGACATAGACGTGGGCCACGCCACGTCATTCTCCCCCACCGCGTTCTACAGCTCGACGGCCGGCGCTCCCTGGGCGACCACGCCGGCGGCCTGGCGCGGCGGTGCCGGCACGAGAAAGATGGCTACGAGAGCACCGAGGAACGCCATCGCCGCCGCCACGATGAACGCGAGCTGGAAGCCCGCGGTCAGCGCCTGGTCGGCGGTGTGGATCGCCGCGGTGGGATGGCGCAACAGCTCCGCGGAATGGGAGGTGGCGATCGTCGCCAGAACGGCCAGGCCCAGCGCACCGCCGAACAGGCGTGAGGCGTTGACGATGCCCGAGGCGATCCCGGCCTCCTGGGGCGCCACGCCGCTGGTGGCGGTGATCGTGCTGGGGATGAAGGCGAAGGGGATGGCCAGGGAGGTGAGGAGGCTGGGGGCGAGCATCCCACCGAGGTAGCTGCTGTGGGGACCGATGGTGGCGAACAGCGCCAACCCGGCGGTGAGCAGGAGCATGCCGAAGATGAGCAGCGCCTTGGCCCCGACGTGGATGATGATGCGCGAGACGAGCACCGAGCAGGCCACGATGGCCAGCGTCATCGGCAGGAAGATGATCCCGGCGTGCAACGGCGAGTAGCCGCGCACCTGCTGGAGGTACAGGGAGAAGAAGAACCACATGCCGAAGGTGGCGCCGCCCACCAGCATGATGATCGCGTTGGCCGTCGACAGGCTGGCGGACCGGAACAGCCTCAGGGGCATCAGCGGGGCCGTGGCGAAGCGTCCCTCGTTGAGGAGGAAGGCGGCCAGGATGAGCGCCCCGGCGATGATCGCCACCAGCGTCGAGGCATCGCCCCAGCCGGTGGTGTCGGTGCGCACGATGCCGAACACCAACAGCGACAGGCCGATCGTGGCGCTGAGGGCCCCGGTCAGATCGAAGTGGCGGGTCGCCCGGGGATTGAAGCTCTCGGTGAGCATCCGCGCCGCCACGGCGGCCGCGATCAAGCCGATGGGGATGTTGATGAACAGGGTCCAGCGCCAGCTGAGCGCGTCGGTGAGGATGCCGCCGAGCAGCACGCCCGCGGCACCGCCCGCCCCGCCCATGGCGCCCCAGACCCCCACCGCTCGGTTGCGCTGGGCGGGTTCCGTGAAGGTGGTGGTGATGATGGACAGGCTCGCCGGGGCGATGATCGCGCCACCCAGCCCCTGGACGAGCCGGGCGATGATCAGCACGCTCTGGCTGTTGGCCAGCCCACCGGCGAGGGAGGACAGGGCAAACAGCACCAGCCCGGTGACGAACACGCGCCGGCGCCCGAGCAGGTCCGCGGCGCGTCCGCCGAGCAGCAGGAAGCCGGCAAAGGTGATGGTGTAGGCGTTGACCACCCATTGCAGGCCGTCCTCGGAGAAGCCCAGGGCCTCGCGGATCGCCGGTAGGGCGACGTTGACGACGGATATGTCGAGGATGACCATGAACTGCGCCAGGCAGGCGAGGATCAGCGTCGCCCGCAGGTGGACGCGCTGAGGCGGTTCGGTCACGGTCATGGGCGGCGCCCGCCTCTCCCCAGAGGTCGATGTCTCAGTACGACGATCGTCGAACTCTACCAAACCGTTCGACACCTCTCGTACAATCAATGTGGTCATGGGGTCAGCCCTGAAGGAACCCAACGCTGCCGATGAACCCGCTGAGGAGGCCTTCACCGGCTCCCTGGCGGACGTCGCGCCCGACGACCTCGAGCTCGCCACGGTGCTCCACGCCCTCAGCGACCCGATCCGCCTGCGGATCGTGGCGAGCCTGGCCGACGACAACGAGTGGACCTGCGGGTCCTTCGAGCTGCCGATCGCCAAGTCCACGAAGTCCCACCATCTGCGGGTGCTCGGGGAGGCCGGCATCGTCTCGCGTCGTGTCGACGGCAAGTGCCGGATGATCAAGCTGCGCCGCGGCGAGATGGAGCTGCGCTTTCCCGGCCTGCTCGAAGCCGTGCTCAACGCAGCCGTCGCCCAGACTTGAACCTGGCGGATATCGACCTCGCGCTCGTCGACCAGATCGAGCGCGCTTCCCTGCGGGGCTGGCCGCCGAGCGCGGTGAAGGAGCTGTCCGACGGCTGGGTCCTGCGCGCCACTCCGGGCATCGACCGCGGGCGCTCCTGTCACGCCCTGACCCCGCGCCTGCGCCCGCTGGACGATGACGAGCTGCCCCTGGCGCTGGGCCGGGTTCAGGCCTGGTCCGCGCTCCACGGCATCCGCGGCGGACTGCAGGTCTCGCCGCTGGAACTCCACGCCGATCTGCTGCCCCGGCTGGTGATGGCCGGCTGGGAGCCGAGTTGGAAGGTGCGGGTCATGGCGGCCGACCGTGAGGACGCGCTCGCCCGGGCCCGGCGCGCGGACCAGGCGGGGGAGGGTCCGCCCTGGTTCTACGCGCGTGAGCCGACGCTGGAATGGCTCGAGAACTGGGCTGGGTGTGATCCGCGCTCCTACCGCGGCACGCTGTATGCCCACGCCACGACGGTGTTCCGGAACATGGAGGGCCGCGGCGTGTTCGGTCGCCTGGGGGACAGCGCGAGCGGAATCGCCGTGGAGGACGGCGTCGGCGCCTGGGCCGGCCTGTTCTCCCTGGTGGTCCGCCCAGACGTGCGCGGCCGCGGGCTGGGCCGCCGGCTGGTGCGCTGCCTGCTCGACGCGCTGGGCGCCGAGCAGATCTATCTGCAGGTGGCGATGGACAATCCGGTGGCGATCCGGCTGTATGAGAGCCTCGGCTTCCGCACCGTCTACAGCTACCAGCACGTTCTGGCCCCCGAGGGCTGGGCCATCTGACCGGGCGTCGGGCCGCTCTGGCGGGAGGTCGGCGCGTGGGGTTGTGAACCCTCCCAGAGTCCACAACCCCACGGCCAGGCGCGCCCGGGAACCGGATCGGTCGCGGGGAGCACGTCTCCCGGCAGCCGCTCTCGCAGCCGCGGGGCCTGAGTTGCCGGGCTCAGGCAGCGACGTCCTCACGGTCGTAGCCACCGTTTGAGTCGACCTCGTCGAAGTCCTCCAGCTCGATGACCACCGCGACCTTGCGGTCCGTCCACAGAAAGCGCACTTCGCCCTCGCCGTGCTCCACCGCATCGGGCTGGGGAAGCCCCGAATCCTCCAGCAGTGCCAGCATCCGCCGCTCCGCGCGCTGTTTCTGATCAATGGGTGCCATGCCGACAGAATCGGGCTGACCCCCGTCTCAGAACAAGACGTCTCCGTCACCATCTGAGCACAACTTCATCTCGACTTCGTCACCCCGTCGCGGCGTCGGACATCCGCGGGGGTCTGCTATTAGTTGATGTCCGCCGCGGGGTGGAGCAGTCTGGTAGCTCGTCGGGCTCATAACCCGAAGGTCGCAGGTTCGAATCCTGCCCCCGCTACTTATAAATCGCCTGTAGATACGGGCAATGCGAGAGCCTCGGAGATCCGGGGCTCTTGTCGTTTCAGTGGGCGTCAATTGAGTTGGCGTCGAAGGTGGGCAGTCGTAGACCTCGGCTGCCATGGCGACGACACGGAGCTCACGCCTCGGGTTCGCCGTTGCGCCCGCGGACCGTCACCGGCAGACAAGCAGAGCGGTGGCCCGAAACAAGCTCAGATCGATCCCCGGTGGGTTTTCTGACGGGGCAGGACGAGCAACGGTTGCAGCTTGAGCGCGTTGTGTCCGGTCATATTTCTGGGGTCATCCACAGCATGTAGCTGAGGCCAGCAGACCACGGGCCGCTAGGAGGCCCCAGAGACAAAGAGCCGCCTGGGCAGGACTCTTGTTCTCATGAGACTTACTCGACCGAGTGACGAGCGCCGCGCGCCCGATGGACCGAGCAAAGGCCGGACGTCGTCCGGTGGTGGCAGCCACGGGCTGACGCGGCTATCGCGTCTGGGTCTGTTGGCTTTCGCGATCGGCCTGGTGGCGATTGGAGCAGTGGCGGCATCGCTCATCGTCCACGGTGGCAGCCGCGGCGCGGCGGCCAAGCCGGTGCCGTTGGGTACCGCGACAGTCCGGTTGGGGAACCTGATCAAGACCCAGCGCTACACCGGGGTGCTGAGCTATCCCTCCCGCGGAAGTGTGGGTCTCAGTGGAGCGGGGACCGTCACCTCGCTGCCCCACGTCGGGCAGATCATGACCCGGGGCGGCTCCGCCGCCGGCGTCGATGACCGATCGATCGGGGTGTTGTTCGGACGCACCTCTCTGTACCGGACGCTCGAGTTGGCGGATCCGGCTGGGGCACAGCTTGCGGTCCAGGTGGCCCAGGCCAACCTGCTCGCTGCCGAGGCCAACCTGTCCGCGGCGAGCCAGCCGTCGAAGGCTCGCGCACCGTCGTTGCCGGCGCATGCCGCGAGCGTCGACCAGGCCCAGGTCAACGTCGCGGAGGCGCGGGCTCGGCTGCTTACAGCCGAGCAGGTGCTACGCGGACTGCAGACACCCCAGCGGGGACCCGACGTCACGCTCGTCGCCGACAACATGACAGCGCTCGGTTATTACCACGGCCCGAGCGACAGCTGGAGTGCCGCGCTGGGAGACGCCGTGCGCGAGTGGCAACTGCATATCGGCGCGACACCCACCGGGGATATCAACCCTGACGACGTGCTCGTCCTCGCGGGACCTGCGCGCGTCTCCAGCGTCGAGGGCGAGCTGGGGGCCGCACCCTCGGCCGTGACGCTGGCGTTCGGTTCGCTCTCACGGGTGGCGACCTTCACGATCCACAACGGGACGCCGGCGGCACTGACCGTCGGCGCCCACGTGAGGCTCTCGGCCGCCGATGAAAGAGCCGTCGGTCGGGTCGCGAGCGTGAAGACCAGCCATCGGGTCGCGACGGTGGTAGTCAGCTTCGCTCAGTCTGCGAGGCTCGCTCGGATCGGCTCGACCCAGGTGGCGATGTCGCTGACGATCGCTGATCAGCGCAACGTGCTGACAGTGCCGACCCAGGCGCTCTTGGCACTCGCGTCCGGTGGGTACGCGCTTCAGCTGCCCAGCGGCCGGCTCGTCGCGGTCCACACAAGCACGGTGCAGGGCGGTCGTATCGAGGTGGCTGGAGCCGGCGTACATGCGGGAATGACCGTGGTGTCGGTCACATGAGCGCAACCATCTCGGAATCGGCCGGCACGTCGCGAAAGACGGTCGTGCGGCTCATCGGTGTGACCAAGCGCTATGGCGACACGGTCGCTGCGCTGTCTGACGTATCGCTGTCGATCGAGCGGGGTGAGCTGGTCGCGATCACGGGACCGTCAGGGTCTGGCAAGTCCACGCTACTGAACGTCATCGGAACGCTCGACCGTCCCACAGAGGGGATCGTCGAGATCGACGGGCACCAGACCCGGGATCTCACTGACCGGCAGCTGTCGGGTCTGCGGGCCCGTGCACTGGGTTTCGTGTTTCAGCAGTTTCATCTCACCGACGGCGTCTCGGCGCTGGACAACGTGGCAGCGGGACTGCTCTACACCGGGACGCCGCGACGCGAACGCGCCGAGCTTGCCCGGGACGCCCTGAACCGAGTGGGACTGTCAGCCCGGGTCGGTCACCGCCCCCACGAGCTGTCCGGGGGCGAGCGCCAGCGGGTCGCTATCGCCCGTGCCGTCGCGCACGGGCCGAGTCTGCTGCTCGCCGATGAGCCGACAGGTGCACTAGACAGCGCCAACGGCCAGGCCGTGCTGGCGCTGCTCCGCGACTTGAACGATGCGGGCACGACGATTGCCGTGATCACCCACGACCCCGGGATCGCCGCCAGCCTGCCGCGTCGCATCCGCGTTCAGGACGGGCGCGTCACCGAGGACCGAACATGACAGGCCTCAGAACCCATCGCCGCTTACCCGAGCTGCCCGACGCCGCTCGGCTGTCGGTCGCCGACGTCATCGCACTCGGGCTCGTCGGCCTCCGGGCACGACCCCTGCGGGGCGTCCTCTCCACGCTCGGGATCGCGATTGGGACCGCGACGCTCGTGCTCATTGTCGGCGTCTCGGGGTCCAGCAACGCTGGCCTGAACGCCCGCCTGAACTCACTCGGCGCCAACCTCCTGTTGGCCCAGGCCCAGGCCCAGGCTGACGTGCCGACGCGCTTTGACGCCGACGCCGAGGCGATGGCGCTGCGGATCGGCCCGGTGACGTCCGCCGCGCAACTTGGCTCCGTCGGCGGGGTCGTTCGTCGCAACGGCTACATCCCCCGATACGACGTCGCCGGTCTCAACGCCTTTGCCACCAGTCCGAACCTGCTGTCGGTCCTCAAGGGGCACATGCAGGCCGGCGCGTTTCTGACTGCTCAGACCGCCGCGATGCGCACCGCCGTGCTCGGCCACGCCGCCGCGACCAGCCTTGGCATCGACGCGAACATCCTGTCCGGCCACCCCCAGATCGAGATCGGACAGACGCGGTTCACCGTCGTGGGGATCCTCGATGCGCTGCCCGTCACCTCGAACCTCGACTACGGCGTGTTCGTCGGCTGGAATACCGCCCGGTCGGTACTGCACTTCGACGGACACGCCAGCGCGATCTACCTCCGTGCGGACCAGGCATCCCTCGATGCCGTCAGCGCCGTGCTCGGCCCCACGCTGTTTCCCCAGGCTCCAGGACTGGTGAACGTCAGCCAGCCCAGTAACGCGCTCGCGTCTAAGCAGGCCGTCGACACCAGCGCCTCGACGCTGGTGCTCGGGCTGGTACTCATCTCGTTGATCGTCGGCGGGATCGGTATCGCCAACACGATGTACCTCGCGGTCATCGAACGCCGGCGTGAGATCGGACTGCGCCGCGCGCTCGGGGCGACCCGCGGACACATCCGTCTGCAGTTCATCACCGAGGCAACCGTGCTGGCCGCCGCCGGATCACTCATCGGCGCCGTCATTGGCGCTACTGGAACCCTCGGCTACGCGGTCTATGACGGCCTGCCGGTCGTCATCTCCACCGTGAGTGTCGCCGGAGGTATCGCGGGCGGGCTGCTCGTAGGCGTCCTCGCCGGCCTCTACCCGGCCCTTCGCGCGGCCCAGCTCACCCCGACCGAATCTCTCGCTAGCACCTAACCAGACACGCAAGGAGAACCCATGCTCATCTCAACGATCCGATTCCGCGCCTCGCTCGCCGCCGCCGGCCTCACAGCCGCAGTGCTGCTGGCAGGCTGCGGTGGCGCATCCCATCAGAGCCAGGTCGCCTCACTCGCGACGTCCGGGAACGGCCACGCCCACGCCTCCACCGGCAGCGCGCCCAGCGCGAGCGGTGCAATCCCCGACCCCGACGGGCGTCCTCGCGCATCGCTCGATGACACCAACGCGCAGTTCAACGCGCTGTATGGCCCCTACGACTCGTGCCTGCGCGCACATAACTTCATCAATGCCAAGACCGCGAGCGCGCAGCTCGCTGTCGCCTCGGCCTGTGAGAAGCTCGAACCGCTGGCCGCGTGGCAGGTCGATCCGGCGAACCCCCAGGCCCGTGCGTTCATCGGCCGCACCGTGAGCTGCCTGGACGGTCGCGGCTATCACACCACTGCCGTGCTCCTCGGCAGCCTTCCCGATCAGGCGGCTATGTGGACCATCAGGTACTCACCCAGTCGCCTCAACTACACCCCCCAGCGACCGGTGACCGCTCAGGACGCCTGCCAGCAGCAGGCACTGCGATGACCCGCTTCCTCCCGGTCGGGACCAGTGGGAGAATGCCGTGATGCGGCGACCCGAGATGTTGGCCATGGCCAGCGAGGACGCGCCCCGGCGTGACCAGGCCATCGCCAGGTTCGCGCAACCAGTGGCCGCGCTCGCGGCCCTGCTCGCCGTCTTCTGGGGGCTGGCTGACGGCTTCTGGCCGACCTGGCCACTCTGGACGGTCGCCGGGCTGCTCGTGCTCGGGTTGCTCGCCGGTCCGCTCACAGCGATGCTCGACCACCGGGCGATACCCCAGCTTGCCCTACCGGTCGCCGGGCTCGCGGCCCTGCTCGTCCTCAGCTTGTGGCTGCCAGCTGCGCACGCGGGCGGCGCAGTGCAACCCGCGTGGGTCATCGCTTTCCTGCTCGATCTCGGGCTTGTCGCCGATCCGCTCCAGCGGCTTGCCAGCCGTCGGCCGGTGCGCTGGTCCGGGCAGATCATCACGTCGACCACAGCATTGCTTGTGCTGACCTGGGAGCTGGCGATCGACGGCTGGTACTTCGACACGACGCCCTACTCGGTGCACACCGACTTCCTGCTACCGCTGGGAGCGCTTCGAGTCGTCATCGTGCTCCTCTACTTGGGACTCGTCGGCGGTCAATTCGCTCGCCGCGAGGCGGTGCGCAGGTTGCTCACGCCGGTGACCACGGTCGCGGCCCTGGTCATTCTCCTGCTGACGCTGGCGACCCCCCCGGCGATGGGGATCTCGCCGACATGGTCTCTGTGGTGCATGGTCGGCCTACTGGGAGTAGGCCTCGTGGTTGATTCAGTGGTCCTACTTCTGGGCGGGTCCCGCGTGCAGGTGCTCTCCCAGCGCGTTGACCAGCTGGCGCGCACCCGCCGCGGCGCACTCGACGTCCAGGCGACCGAACTGAGGCGGATCGAGCGCGATCTGCACGACGGTGCTCAGGTCCGGCTGGTTGCCCTATCAATGAAGCTCGGTCGCGCCGAGGATCGCTATCGCGACGATCCGGAGACCGCGGCCCTGCTGCGGGAGGCGCGTGAAGACGCGACGGCCGCCATCCGGGAGCTGCGTGAGCTCGCCCGTGGGATCGCCCCGCCAGTGCTTGCCGACCGCGGTCTGGAGGCCGCGGTGCAGTCGCTGGCCCAGCGCTCCGGCTCCGAGGTGAAGGTGAGCGGCATGCTTGAGCGCCGGCCGTCTCCTGCAGTGGAGACCGCGGCGTACTTTGTGGTCGCCGAGTCGCTGACCAACGCGGCCAAGCACGCCCCGGGCGCGCGCGTCGAGGTCTGCCTTGACCAGCGGGCTGGTGACCTGTTCGTCGAGATCACCGATTTCGGCCCGGGTGGCGCCGATCCGGCAGGTGGTGGGCTCACCGGGCTGCGCCAACGCGTCGAGGCGCTCGACGGTTCCCTACATGTGACGAGCCCCGCCGGGGTCGGGACCCAGGTGGAGGCGGTGATCTCGTGCAGGTGGTGATTGTTGAGGACCAGGCCCTGCTGCGCGAGGGGATCGCCGCGCTGCTGGCGGAGAACGACATCGAGGTCGTCGCGACGGCGGAGGACGCCCCCGGGCTGCTGCGGATCGTTGAGGGGCACAAGCCGGACCTGGCAATCTGCGACGTGCGCCTGCCTCCCACGTTCACCGACGAGGGCATCCGGGCCGCGCTTGAGGTCCGCCGGCGCCACCCCCAGATCGCGGTGCTCATCCTCTCCCAGTACGTCGAGCCCGCCTACACCGCCGAGCTTCTGCAGGAAGGAGCCGGTGGGATCGGCTACCTCCTCAAGGAGAGCGTCAGCGACGTGCGAACCTTCATCGACGCTGTCCGGCGGGTAGCGGATGGCGGCACCGCGCTTGATCGGGAAGTGGTGAGCACACTGATGAACGAGCGCCGCGGCGCGGCGATCGACGGGATCGGGGTGCTGAGTGCACGCGAGCGCGAGACCCTCGAACTCATTGCCCAGGGGCGGTCCAACTTGGCAATCGCTCGAGAACTCGTCGTCACCCCGAGCGCCATCGAGAAGCACATCTCGTCGATCTTCGCCAAGCTCGACCTGCCGACTACCGACGAGGACCACCGCCGCGTACTCGCCGTGCTCGCCTATCTGCGCGCGACAGGGGACGCCGCCAAACCTGTCTGAGTGCGACCGTCGAGCTGGTCGTCTGGTCGCCCGAAGGTCTGCGCTGCTCCCGGCGCCAGCGTTCAGCACCTCTCAGCGGTATTTCGGCCATCAGGCCGCCGTTCTGACCTCAATCTGAAGTGCGTCTTTGAGTTCACGCTTCAGGTCAACGACCGAGCGGCTGCGCGGCCGGGCGTCCGGTGCGGCTAGGCCGCCACCTGGAAGGCGCTTCGTCCTGACGAAGCATCAGATGGTTGTATGCGCAATCATTGTGCGCGGGTCCGCCTGACAGCAATGTCATGCACCGAACCAGAAACCCACCGACAGAGGAGCACCGTGAGCACCGATACCCCCACCGCACTGCCCCAGGGCACCTACAACATCGACCCCGTCCACTCGAGCGTCAGCTTCAAGACTCGTCGGGGTCTGGCCACCTTCCGCGCCGGGTTCACCGGCGTGACCGGCGCCTACTCCGACGGGGAACTGAGCGGCGAGGTGCCAACCGACGGCATCGTCTTGCCGGGCCCTGAACTGTTCAAGGAGCACCTGACCGCTGAGGACTGGTTTCACCTGGCTCAGCACCCCACGATCTCGTGGAAGTCGAGCTCCATCACCGCAGACGGAGATCAGCTCACCTTCCAGGGCGAACTGACCCTCAAAGGCGTGACGAAGCAGATCACCGGTACCGGCACTCTCTCGGGCCCGGGCAAGGTCCCAGGACCAAATGGTGAAGTCGAGATGCTCGGGATCGACATCACCTCCGAGATCAACGCCTCGGACTACGGCGTCGGCCCCGGCGGTCTCGGCGACCCCACGACGCTGGAGATCGCGCTGACGCTCGTTCCCTAGCCAGCCCATGGCCTGAACGGCCATCACCGCGGCCGGGCTGGGGCACGTCCACTCAGACCGCCCCAGCCCAACCGCCCAGCCTGTGCTCACGTCATCTGAGCGGTGCAACTTCCTCATCCGCGAAGCCAGCCCAATCGCAGCCGAAGGCGCCGTGGGTGTCGAACCGGCGGCGGCCATCAGCAGCGAACGCCACGTCGCGGCTCTCGCTCCTCGAGCTGAGTAACGTCGAGGGTATGGAGGACGACACTATCGGGGGTTTGGCGTCAGATACCGCGGCGCGCAGCCTCGCGAGCTGGAGTGAGGCCGGACGCGCTGAGATGGAGGCCTTCTACGCCTATGCCCGGCGTGATTACGAGCTCCTCGCCGCGGTCGCGGATTGGCGCTCGGCGCTTGCGCGCCAGGCCCAGCGGGGCGACGCCGGGCCGCTGCGTCTGCTCGATGTGGCCTGTGGCTCGGGACGCTTTCCCGCCGCGGTGCTCGCCAACGTCGAGCTCTCGGCGCTCGCCGAACGTGGCGTGGCGTATGACCTCCTCGATCCGTCGTCCTTCTCGCTCGAGGAAGCAGCGCGCGAGCTCCGCCCCCCGTTCACGCCGGGAGCACGCTTTGAGACGACGCTGGAGGATCTCGATCCCGTCCACGGGCCCTGGGATGTCGTGTGGGCGACCCATGCGCTGTATGCCCTGCGCCCCGAGAACCTCGAGGCGGCGGCGGCCCGGTTCATCTCCGCGCTCGCGCCCGGCGCGCTGGGCTTCATGGCTCAGGGCGCTGAGCATGGCCACTACCTGAGCGTGTACCGCGCGTTCCTCGACGGGGTGCACGGAGGTGCGGGAACCCCGTACCTGAGCGGTGAGCAGGTGGCCGGTGCGCTGGCGGCCGCGGCCGAGCCACTCGGCTGGACGGCGTCGCGGCACACCGTGAGCTACGAGCACGTCGTCAGCTTTGACGACACCCGCCTGCTCGAGGGCTACCTGCGCCGCTGCCTCTTCGACGACCGGCTGACGCTGGAGCAGATGCTCGCCGCGCCGGTGCTCGGGCCGTACCTGGAGGGCTGCCGCGACGATGATCGCGGTGTGTACCGCTTCAGCCAGTCCTCGGTATGTCTCGCCCTGACCCCCCACGGAGAGGATTTTCCATGGACAGCCGCATCCTGAGTTCCGAGCACGCCCGCGAGTCCGGGGTCGCCAAGCCGTGGGAGCAGTCCAACGAGGACTGGTGGGATTGGTACCTGTCCCTGGCCGACGGATCCGAGCCCGCACCGACGGAGCTGCTCGAGCTCGAGGCGCCCGAGCCGGTGCCCGCGTCGTCCCTGGAGGAGTTGCGCGCCGAACTGGCCGAGCCCTACCAGCTGACCCCGGTGGCGCGTGACGCCTTCACGACGCAGGGGTACGTCAAGCTTCCCGGCGTCGTCTCGGCGGGTGCGCTGGCCGCCGCCCGGGCGGAGGTGACCCGCCTAGCCGCCGCCGGTGACGGTCCGGGGCGTTCGGGCTTCCTCAGCATGGACCTGATGTGGCAGCAGGACTCCCCGGTACTCGAGGCCTTTGCGCTGTCGCCCCGGCTCGGCCTGCTGGCGGCCGAGCTGCTCGGGGTCGCCGGCGCGCGCCTCTACCACGACAACGTCCTGGCCAAGGAGCCCGGGTGTGGTCGTACCCTCTGGCACTTCGACGCCCACCACTTCCCCATCGCCTCGCGGGAGATCGTTACGAGCTGGCTGCCGCTGCAGGCGATTCCGCTCGAGATGGGACCGCTGGCCTTCGCCGCCGACGCCGAGGCCTGGCGACTGGCCGAGGACACCGACTTCTCGGCCACCGACTCCTCCTACGACCGTGGTGTGTCCGAGAGCTTCCGGGCCGCCGGTACCCGCATCGATGACACGCCCTATGCGCTCGGCGAAATGAGCTTCCATCACTCCTGGTGCTTTCACTGCGCCCGCGCCAACGCAACCACGCAACCGCGCACGGTGCTCGCCAACACCTACTTCGCTGACGGTGCCCGGGTCGTCGACGAACCGACGATGGTCTCGGGGGACTGGCAGCGGTTCATCCCGGGTGCGAGTCCCGGCTCGGTGATCGACACGCCGCTCAACCCGGTCGTGTCCCAGTGATCCCGGTGCCGGACGGAGCCGCGGCTCGACCCGGTTTGGTCCCCGCGGACGCCGACCCGGACGCGGCTGCCGGCCTGGAGTACTGGACGCGACGCACCGAGCAGCTCGGCGCGCGCGCGGTGATCAACGTCGAGCACCCGGCCGACCACGACTTGGCGGCGGTGACCGCGCAGCACCGCCAGATCCTGCTCCCGGCGCTGGCCGCGCTGCTCGACGGATCCGAGCGCGTCGTGTGTGACCTCGGCTGCGGAGCCGGCCGGTTCACGGCGGACTTCGCCCGGGTCATCGGCGGACGCGCGGTCGGCGTCGAGCCGGTCGCGGCCCTGCGGGCGCTCGCCCCCCGCGCCGAGGCGGTCTCCTATCGCGGCCTGGCACCGGACGGGCGCCTACCGCTGGCCGACGGCGAGGCCGACGTGGTGGTCACGGTCACCGTGCTCGGGGGCCTCGTCGCGGACGGCGAGTTGACCCGGACCGCGGCGGAGATCCGGCGGGTCCTGCGCCCGGGTGGGCTGCTGTTCCTGGCTGAATCGGTGTCACGGTCCTCGCGCTATGAGCACTGGGCCCCGCGCACCCTGGCCGCATACGGCTCGGCGTTCCCGTGGGCCGACCTCGCCGAGGTCGCCCAGTTCGACGACGCGGGTGACGCTATCTCGGTGTTGGCCGGACGAGCTCACAGCTGACTCACGCGTCCATATCGCCAGAGCGGAAAGCCCCCTGTGAGTGGACCGGGCTTCCGGGCTCACGCACGGGATCGTGCCGGCGCAGTGTCGGTCAAGGTCACCGCCGCGAGGCTGCCTCCGACCGGGCCCGATGGCCCGGTCGGGATCTGTGCCTGCGAGGCCGCGCGGCGGCTGTGAACGTCGGGCAGCAGACGGGTCAGCACTCCGGCGGCGAGGACGAAGGCGGTCGAGAACCACAGACACGCCGCTAGCCCCTGCCATTCATAGAGCGCGCCGGACAGGACGGTGCCGATCAGGCGTCCGCCGGCGTTGGCCATGTAGTAGAAGCCGACGTTCATCGCGACCTTGTCTCCCGCGGCGTAGGCGAGGATCAGGTAGGAGTGCACGGCAGAGTTCATCGCGAAGGCGACGCCGAAGAACAGCAAGCCGACCACGACGCAGAGGACAGGATCGAAGCCCACGGTGACGGCGACAGCGATCAGCGCCGGGAAGATCGCGAGGATGAAGGCGAGCGCGACGGCGGTGTTTCCGGTCGGGTCCCCGTCTCCCTGGGCGGAGCGGCGGCGCAGGATCTGGGGGGCGAAGGCTTGGACGACGCCGTACCCGATCGTCCAGACCGCGAGAAAGCCGCCGGCCGTCCAAAAGCTCCAGTGGTGCTCTGATTCGAAGAACACGGGGAGCGCGACGACGAACCACACGTCGCGGGAGGCAAACAGGAAGATCCGTGAGGCGGCAAGCACATTGACCGCCCGGTTGTTGGAGAACATCTGACGGAACTTGGCCTTGGCGTCGGGGCGGCCGAGCTCCCCGCGCATCATCACGGTCACCATCACCATGGCTGCGCCGACCAGCCCGCCGAGGATCGCGAGGGAGACGCGGAATCCGACCAGGGTCAACAGGAGCGCGCCGACGAAGAATCCGACGCCCTTGAGCGCGTTCTTCGAGCCCGTGAGGATCGCCACCCATGTGTAGAGCGACCCTTCCCCGGTGGGGGCGACGAGCTTGACTGCGCTCTTGGAGCTCATCTTGGTCAGGTCCTTGGCGATCCCGCCGATCGACTGGGCGACCATGACGTAGGCCACCGACAGGACCGAGGGAGAAACCAGTCCCAGCATCCCGAGCGCGACGAGCTGGGCGCCCAGCCCTCCGAGCAGAGTGGTCCGCAAGCCCCAACGGGCGGCGAGCCAGCCGCCCAACAGGTTGGTGATCACCCCGAAGATCTCGTAGCCGATGAACAGCATCGCGACCGTGAAGGGGCTGTAGCCGAGCTGGAAGAAGTAGAACAGCACCAGCATCCGGACCGCACCGTCTGCGACGGTGTCGGCCCAGTACGCGCCGGTGACCAGCACGTAGTTGCGCAGGTCACCCGAACGTTGAGCGGTGTTGACGCTCATCAGCCGGCCTCTGGGAGCTGTTCGGCGACCTGGCGGGCGATTTCGATGAGTCGGTTGGCGTACCCCCACTCGTTGTCATACCAGGCGAGGACCTTGACTTGCGTGTGGTCGGTGACCATGGTGGATGGCGCGTCGACGATGCCTGACCGCGGGTCGTCCTTGTAGTCGACTGATACCAGCGGCCGGGTCTCGTAGCCGAGAATCCCCTCCAGCGGGCCATCGGCCGCGGTACGCAGGAGGTCGTTGACCTCCCCGACGGTCGTCGCCCGAGATACCTCAAAGACGGCGTCCGTCAGGGACGCGTTGAGCAGCGGGACCCGGACCGCGAGCCCGTCGAGCTTGCCTTGGAGCTCGGGAAAGATCAGCCCGATGGCTGTCGCCGACCCGGTCGTCGTCGGGATCAGCGACAACGACGGCGCTCGGGCACGGCGCAGGTCCTTATGCGGTGCGTCCACGACGACCTGGGTGTTGGTCAGGTCATGCAAGGTGGTGATCGATCCGCGCCGGATCCCGAGGCCCTCGTGGATCACCTTGACCACCGGTGCCAGGCAGTTGGTCGTGCAGGACGCGGCGGTGATCACGTCATAGGTCGACGGGTCATACAGGTGGTCGTTGACCCCCACGACGACGTTCAGCGCCCGGTTGTCCTGGACGGGCGCAGCGACGAGCACCTTCTTGACGCCGCGGTCGAAGAACGGCTGAAGCGAGTCGATCGTCCGGAACTTCCCGGAGCATTCCAAGACGATGTCGACGTTCCATGGCACCGCTCCGGGTGAAGGTGTTCCGGTGTAGACGATCGGCTGGTCGTCGATGGTCACGGTTGCGCCGTCGCCTCGGGCCTCGTGATCCCAGCGGCCGTGAACCGAGTCGAAGCTCAGCAGGTGTGCGGCAGTGCCAGCACCGCCGGACACCTCGTTGATCTGGACGAAGTCGAGGTCGGGATGACCCCATGCGGCACGCAGCGCCAGCCGACCGATCCGACCGAACCCGTTGATTCCCACCCTCGCCTGTTGCACGGTTGCAACGATACATGTCTATTTAATCGACATGTGTGACTGTAAGGTGATCGTGGTGATCAGGACAGCCAGGCGCCGAACTCGTCCAGCGCTCCGGGGAGGACGTAGTAGTAGGCCCAGAGCCCCTCACGCTCGGAGTCGACGATTCCGGCGGCACGGAGCTTCTTGAGGTGGTGAGACAGCGTCGGCTGTGAGATGTCGAACAGCGGCACGAGCTCACATACGCAGACCTTGCCGGCATGCTTGCGCAGCACATCCACAAGTTGGAGACGGATCGGATCGCCCAGCGCCTTCGCGACCTCTGCCAGTCGCGCGGCCTTCGCGCGATCTATTTCCGGGTAGACGACCGGCTCACAGCATGGCTCGCCCTTCCCCCGCTTGGTCTTGGGAGCTAACTCTAGATCGACAGCCATGAATGCAGCCTAGCTCATCAGGGTCCCTGGTATCACCATAGATTGACATTCGTCGATGAGTTGTTACGGTGGCTCATTACATCGACAAACGTCAATACAGGAGACAGTCCCGTGAGCATCCCGACCGACCAGACCGCGCTGCGCGAAGTTGTGCGCGAGCGTTACGCAGCCGCCGCGACCCGCACCTCTGATGGCTGTTGCAGCAGATCCGGCGCGAGCTGCTGTGGCGCTGACGCCAGAATCATCACGGAAGCTCAGCGCGAGCGGTTCGGCTCCGCTCTGTACGACGCTGAGGACCGCGACCAGCTTCCCGGCGCCGCCGTGCTGGCCTCGCTCGGCTGTGGCAACCCCATAGCCGTGGCCGCACTCAACGAAGGTGAGACCGTTCTCGACCTCGGCTCCGGCGGCGGGATCGACGTGCTCCTGTCCGCCAAGCGCGTCGGCCCAACCGGCCTCGCCTACGGACTGGACATGACCGACGAGATGCTCGACCTTGCACGCCAGAACCAGGCCGAAGCCGGCGTCGGCAACGTGCAATGGCTCCGCGGCACCATCGAGGAGATCCCTCTGCCGGCGAACACGGTCGACGTGATCATCTCCAACTGCGTCATCAATCTCTCCGGCGACAAGGCCCAGGTCCTCCATGAAGCCGCCCGCGTACTCAAGCCCGGTGGCCGCTTCGCCGTCTCCGACGTGATCGCCGACCCTGACATGGACCACGCCACCCGCGCCGACATGGCAGCCTTCACCGGCTGCATCGCCGGCGCCCTCACCCGCGAGGAGTTCACCGACGCGCTTCAGGCGGCCGGTCTCACTGACGTGATCATCACGGAGACGCACCGGGTCCACGACTCGGCCGCCTCCGCGATCATCCGCGCCGTCAAACCGGACGTCCGCGCGGACCGTTGCTCCCCAACGCAGCAGACGGCCTGCTGTGAACCAGCCGAGAAAGCGAGCTGCTGTGGCCCGTGAGCCGGTCGTCCGGATCGGCACCCAGGTCAGAACGCCCATACCGTGGATCTGGGGGCCAACCGCTACAACCCCCGGCAGTGCACCAGATGAGCGCTGACCATTCCTCACCTGCCAATCGATCGCTGTTGCGTCGCGGGTTGTGGTTGGAATACGCGACTCTGTCCTGGAACGTGGTCGGTGCCGTCGTTCTGATCCTGATCGCGGCCGTGACCGACTCGGTCGCCTTCGCGGGGTTCGGGGTCGACTCGCTGATCGAGATCATCGCCTCCGCAGTGGTGGTCTGGGAGCTGAAGGGCGAAACGCGGTCCGGTCGCGAGCGGATTGCCTTGCGGACGATCGCGGTCGCGTTCGCGCTGCTCGCGATCTACATCGCGGTCCAGTCCGCGGTGACGCTCAGCTCGCGGTCTCATCCAGGGCACTCGGCGCCCGGAATCGTGTGGTTGGCGGTCACCGTCGTCGTGATGTTCGCCCTGGCCGCGGGAAAGCGCGATGTCGGCCTGCGGCTCGAGAACCCGGTGCTCCAGACCGAAGCGCGGGTGACCGTCGTCGATGGGGCACTTGCGGCGGCGGTGCTACTGGGCGTGATCCTCAACTCGGCCGCCGGATTGTGGTGGGCGGATCCCGTCGCCGCGCTCGTCATCCTGGTCTACGGCGTGGGCGAGGCTCGACACGCCTGGGCGGAGGCCGGCTGATACTCGCCAAGCTGATTGCGCGCTGAGGACGACAGGGTGCTGCCCCGACCCACCGGCGCCACGTTCAACCGCTCAGCGACGTGATCCGGGGCGTGCATCAGCTTCACTCGCGCTGCGCATCTTCGCGTCGGCGCGGGTTTGACCCCAGGTCCCGCTACCTTCCAGAGCCGGCTCTGCTCGGGGTCGGCCGGCTTCCTTGACGCCCGCACCGCGGGGTCGCGCTCACGACATGCCAATTCCCCTCATCTTCGACAGCGATGGCGGTGTAGACGATGCCGCCGCGCTCTGGCACGTCTGTACGTCGTCCGCCTTCGAACTGCTCGCGGTCACCGTCGTCGCTGGCAACGTCGCACTTGAGCAGGCCGCGGTGAACCTGGCGACCATCCTCGATGCTGCCGGCCATTCTCATGTCCCCGTGGCGCTCGGCCCGGCCGAAGCGCTCGGGCCTCACCCGCCAATCCCCGTCCCGACGACGATCCATGGCCATGACGGTCTGGGGGATACCGGCCTCGAGCGGACTGCGCTCATCCCAACCGCCCAGAACGGAGTTGATCTTCTGCTCGAGCAGGCGGCTCGGCGGCCGGGCGAGATCACCGTCGTGGCTGTCGGTCCGCTCACCAACCTCGGCGCCGCCCTGCTGCGGAAGCCCGGCTGGGCGGGTCAGGTGGGTCGACTCGTGTTCATGGGCGGATCCGCTCAGCGTGGGGGCAACGTGAGCGCGGCGGCGGAGGCCAACATCGCCCATGATCCACGGGCTGCGCAGCTGGTCGCCGAGGCCACCTGGGCGCAGCCCCCGATCATGGTTGGCCTTGACGTCACCTACGCAGCGACGCTGGGTCAGGCTGAGTTCACCGTGCTCGAGGCCCGCCAGTCACCGGCCGCCCGGTTCCTCGCTGAGCCGATGGCCTACTACGCGCGGGTCGGCTCGATTCTCTCGGACGACGGACTGTGTCCCTGCCACGACCTCCTGGCGACGATGGTCGCCGAGGACGAGAGTCTGGTCGGCACCGAGCTGCTGCCCGTTGCCATCGACACAGGTGGCAGCGCCGGTTGGGGCGCGACGGTGGTGGATACGCGCGCCGGCCTGCTGGAGCGACGGGGCTTCCCGGTCCTCGAGCCGGACCGGCCGCGGATGCGTGTCGCCATGACGGTCGACGTCGATCGCTTCCGCGCGACGGCCCGCCGCTTGTTCGCAGGCTGACGCCAGCCCTGAGCTCCCGGTCGACTCCGGAGACTGCTGATCGGTTCAACTATGTAATCGTTTCTGGTCGCGTCTAAGCTTCGCCAGACCGCCACCCGGCTGAGGATTGTCAAAGCCGACTGCGCGGACCGATCACTTGTGTCAAACCGATTCCAGCGAGAGCCCTCGCCCCTGCGGTGACGGCTCGTCAGGAGGCTTCATGAGCATGTACGCGATCGTCAACCCCGCTACGGGCGCTCTGGTCCGTGAGTACCCCACGATCTCCGACGCCGACCTCCGTACCGCGATTGAGCGTTCAGATGCCGCGCACCTGCCGTGGGCGCGCGAGACTTCACAGGCCCAACGCGCGCAGATCATCGGTCGCATCGGCGAGCTGCACGTCGAGCGACGCCAGGAGTTGGCGGATCTGATCGTCGCCGAGATGGGCAAGCCGGTCGAGCAGGCACTCGGTGAGATTGACTTCACCGCTGGCATCTACACCTACTACGCCGAGCACGTGGACGAACTGCTGGCCGACGAGCCGCTCGCCGTTCCGGAGGGAACCGGCGGCAGCGCCGTCGTCCGCCGTCGCTCACTCGGTGTGCTGCTGGGGATCATGCCCTGGAACTTCCCCTACTACCAGGTGGGTCGCTTTGCGGCACCCAATCTGCTGATCGGCAACACGATCCTGCTCAAACACGCCCCCCAGTGCCCGGGGTCCTCGGCGGCGATCGCGGAGCTGTTCCGGGACGCCGGCGTCCCGGATGGGGCCTACGTCAACGTGTATGCCGCCCACGAGCAGATTGAGTCGGTCATCGCCGATGCGCGCGTGCGGGGAATCTCGGTGACGGGTTCTGAGCGTGCGGGCGCCGCGGTCGCTGAGCTCGCCGGCCGGCACCTCAAGAAGGTCGTCCTTGAGCTCGGCGGGTCCAACGCCTTCGTGGTCCTGTCCGCAGACGACCTCGACGTCGTGGTCGAGGCCGCCGTGGGGGCGCGCATGTTCAACACCGGGCAGTCCTGTAACGCGGCCAAGCGGTTCATCGTCATCGACGAGCTCTACGACGCGTTTCTCGAGCGCTTCGGTGACGCGGTGTCCGCGTTGGCACCAGCGGATCCGGCTGAGGCCGGAGGCTTCCTCGGTCCGCTGTCCTCGGACGCCGCCACCCAGCGGCTCGGCGACCAGCTCGAGCGTGCCGTCAGCCAGGGGGCGTCGGTGGCGGTGGGAGGGGGTGCGCCGGACGGCAACTTCTTCCCGCCCGCACTGCTGGTCGGCATCGAGCCCGATAACGACGCCTACCGCGAGGAGTTCTTCGGCCCGGTCGGCCAGGTTTACCGCGTCACCTCAGAAGCCGAGGCGATCTCCCTCGCCAATGACAGCGCATTCGGGCTTGGGGCCTACGTCTTTTCGTCAGACCCGGCTCAGGCCGAGCGGGTCGCCGAGGCCCTCGACGTCGGCATGGTCTTCGTCAACTGTGTCGGTGGCGACGGGCCGAACATGCCGTTCGGCGGGACCAAGCGCTCAGGCTTCGGCCGGGAGCTCGGCAAGTACGGCCTCGACGAGTTCGTCAACCACAAGCTGATCCGCGTGGGCCCACTGGAGGCCTGAGCGCTCCGGGGTCCGGGTGAGGCGGGCGGGTGGGGCTCCCGACGGCCCGCCTCGACGTCCTGGCGGCGCCGATCAGCAGGTTTCTGTTTATCCACGCGTATAGACACGTTTCTATACCGGGCCATTGGCTTGCGTTTTCCCGCCTAGGAATATACGTTTCTAGTCCGTTCCGAACGTGGCCCCGGAGGCCACGTGAGTCGGTCCCTCGAGCGGAAGCTCGGGAGACGGCCAGGGACGCCAACCAACCCAAAGGAGGCTCCCTGTGGGGACGCTGACGCCGGTAGCCAGCTTTTTCTCGAGTCAGGTTTCGGCCGACTCGTTCACGCAGGACATCTTCTACGCGATGGCGACCGTGTGCCTGCTCTTCGTGGTCGCCGCGGTCGGATTGATCGACGCGGGCCTCGTGCGCCGCAAGAACCTGCTCGACACCTGGGTACAGAAGCTGGTCTGTGCGATGCTCGCCGGGGTCGGCATGGTCGCAATCGGCTACGCGTTCTGGGAGGCCCAGTACTACCAGGCATTCGGAACCCCCAACGCCGTCGGGCAGGCGCTGCACGACTGGTCGATCTTCGGACCGGCGCAGACGCACTTCTCCCAGAACCTGGACCCGAAGCTGTTCCCGACGGCTGACGTCTACCAGATCTTCGTGGTCTTCTTCGTCGCCTACGCGATGGTCGGCGCGGCGCTGCTGCATTCCGCCGGGCTCGAGCGGGTCAAGGCCCTGCCCATGTACATCATGAGTCTGGTCCTCGGGACCATCGTCATCCCGGTTGCCCTGTTCTACACGTGGGGGTCGACCAGCCCGTTGACCAACCGCGGCGTACACGACTACATCGGCAGCTACTCGCTGTACGTCGTCGTGGGGGTGTGGGCGCTGATCCTCGCCTGGCGCGCCGGGCCACGACTTGGTGCCTTTGACCGTGATGCCCGGACGATCGGCCCGGTCCCGCACAACCTCAGTTGGAGCGCGATCGGCATTGGCGTCCTGCTGTTCGCGGCCCCCTTCGCCTTCCTGGGGTGTGGCTACTTTGTCCCAGGATCCGGCTACTACGGCATTTCCTTGACCTCCAGCGGCTTTGGTATCGCCCTGGTCAACATCTTCGTGTCCTACCTGGGCGGGGGCATCGCCGGTGCGCTGATCTCCTACCGGACCAAGAACCCGATCATGGCGCTGATCGGCGTGGCCGCCGGCTACATCGGCTCCGGGGCCAGCCTCGACATCGCTCAGCCGTGGGAGATCTTCATCATCGCCTTCGTCGGGGCCTTCGCGGTCTACGGCGTCTATCAGCTGCTCTACAAGCTGCGGATCGATGACAAGAAGATCGTTCCGCTGGCCCTCGGCGGCGGTACCTACTCGGTGATCGTGGCCGGGATCGTCGGCGCGGGCAAGCACACCGGCGGTTACTTCGGCCTGACCGGCAAGTACGCACCCCAGCATGCGTCGATCAGCATCGGCTGGCAGCTCATCGGCCTTGCCGTCACGGTGGCCATCGCGCTCATCAGCGGACTCGTCGTCATCGTCGGACTTGAGAAGACCATCGGTCTTCGGGTCAGTGAGAAGGCGGAGATCGATGGCCTCGACGAGCACTACTGGGGCTCGCCGCCCCCACCGTATGCGGACGAACCGGCCAACGGCACCGCCCTCGGCGGACCGCTGGACGGCACAACGCCCGCAGCCACCGAGACCGTCGGCACCCCGGTCGCTCACTCGGCCTGATCTCCCCATGGCGGCCCCAGGCTTTCCGCTGCGGGGGGCCGCCAAAGTTGATACGTTTCTACTTGTCCCGACTGTGGCTGTGAATCCAGCTGACACAGGCAGCACGTGCGACCCGCCAAGGTCACACGCGCTGGACCGACGCCGTCCTCTGACGGCAATGAGAGGAGCCTGACCATGGCGGTCACCACCCCATTGACGCCCGGTGCGCCCAAGCGTCGTCCCCGCACCCCCAGAGTGTCGGCATGAGCGGCCCGCAGACGGTTGAGATCCCGAGCCTCAGCGTGCTCGTAGTCGGCGAGTCCTGGGTCAAGCACACCGTGCACATGAAGGGCTTCGACCAGTTCCACTCGACTGAGTACGAGGAGGGTGGCGGGGACTTCCTGGCCGCCCTCGCCGCGGCCGGTCACGCGGTCACCTACATCCGCGCCCACGAGATCACGTTGCGCTTCCCCACCAGCGCCGATGACCTCGGGCGCTACGACGTCGTGGTCATCAGCGACGTCGGAGCCAACTCGTTCCTGCTCACCGACGAGGTGTTCCTCCGTTCCGAGCCCAGCGTCAACCGCCTCAAGCTGCTGGTCGACTATGTCCGGCGGGGGGGAGGCCTGGTGATGATCGGCGGATATCTGTCCTTCGCGGGGATCGATGGCCGCGCACGCTACGGCGCAAGCCCGCTGGCCGACGTCCTCCCGGTCCGGGTGCTCGATCACGACGACCGGGTGGAAACGCCCGAGGGGGTCACGCCCCGCGTGACCGATCCGGACCATCCGGCCATTCATGGGACCGGCGAGGAATGGCCGATTCTGCTCGGATACAACCAGCTCGCCGCCAAGGACGACGCCCAGGTGATCGTGGAGGTCGGCGATGACCCGCTGCTCGCGGTCATGGAGGTGGGCACGGGCCGGTCCGTCGCGTTCGCCTCCGACTGTGCACCGCACTGGGCTCCGGCGCAGTTCGTCAGCTGGTCTGAGTACCCGCTGTTGTGGGCCTCGATCGTCAGCTGGGCGGCGGGCGGGCGCGCCGTTAGCGCGGTACTTGACGGTGCCGCTGGGAGTGCGTCACTCAGATGACCGTCCCCATCACTTCACATCTGTCCTCCTCCACCCGGAAAGCGCCATGACGAGTTACAACAATTTCCGCAACCTCATCATCAACACCGACAACTACAAGCACTGTCACTACCAGCTCTACCCCAAGGGCACCGAGTACGTCTCCAGCTACATCGAGGCCCGCGACGGAGATATGCCGGTCACGATGTTCGTCGGCCTGCAGGCGTTCATCCGCGAGTACCTGATGCATCCGATCACGCTCGAGGACATCGACGAGGCGGAGTTCACCGAGCGCGAGCAGGGCATGCACTTCAATCGCGAGAACTGGCTCGGGGTCCTCAATGACCACGGTGGGTATCTCCCGGTGGAGATCGAGGCGGTGCCCGAGGGCACCGTCCTGCCGATCAAGAACGTTCTGGTCCAGGTCATCAACACCGACCCGAAATACTGGTGGGCCACGAGCTTCTTCGAGACCGCTCTGCTGCGGGCCATCTGGTATCCGACGACGATCGGCACCATCAGCTGGCTGGCCAAGCAGCAGGTCATCGAGGCGTTCAGCCGGACCTCGGACAACCCCCAGCTGGTCCGCCACATCCTGCACGACTACGGCGCCCGCGGAGTGAGCTCGATGGAGTCGGCCGCACTCGGTGGTCTCGCTCACCTGGTGAACTTCTCCCAGAGCGACACCGTCCCAGGCATCCTCGCCGCGAAGAAGTACTACAACGCGGTGGCTCCGTCCAACTCCGGACCCAACTCCGAACACGCCGGATTCACCGCCTGGGGTCGCGACTACGAGGCCGACGCCATGGCGAACATGCTCGATCTCTACGCAGACAACGGCGTGGCCCTGCTGCTGACCGACACCTACGACCATGAGAACGCGGTCAAGAACATCATCGGCGTTCAGCTCAAGGAGAAGATCCAGAACTTCCCCGGTCTGGTGGGTATCCGTCCCGACTCCGGCGACGTGGTCCAGGTCACCGCGGACACCACCGAGTGGCTCATGGATGCCTTCGGCTACACCGTCAACTCCAAGGGGTTCAAGGTGCTGCCCGACTTCATCCGCACGGTCCAGGGAGACGGCGTCAACCGCTTCTCGCTCCCCGAGGTGTTCATCGAGCTCGAGCGCCGCGGGATGGCCGCGGACAACGCCGTGTTCGGGATGGGGGGCGGCCTGCTCCAGCACAGCAACCGCGACACCATGGGCTTCGGCATGAAGGCCAACGCGGTCTGCGTCAACGGTGAGTGGCGTGACATCGCCAAGGCTCCCAAGGGCGACACGATGAAGCACTCCAAGGCGGGCCGGCTCGCGCTTCAGCACGTGGACGGGGAGTACCGCACCGTCCGCCGCGACTCGATCTCACCTGAGGAGAATGTGCTCCAGCCGGTGTTCCGCAACGGCCAGCTGTTGAAGAAGTGGGACTTCTCCGAGCTGATCGCCCGCAGCGAGATGCCGGTGCCCGAGTCCTACTACGCCTGGGCCATCGAGAGCATGCGGGCCGCGCGTTCGGCTGAACCGGTGGCCGCTTAGGTCATGGGTTCGACTGCCGCCGTGGCGGAATCGGCTGGTGCGACGCGGATCGCCCAGGGCTACGAGAAGCGTCTGATGCTGGTGTCCGGGAGAGCGAACCCTGCGCTCGCCTCCCGGATCGCCGACCGACTCAACGTTGACCTCGCCGGCGTCACGCTGAAGACGTTCGCGAGCGGCGAGGTGTATTGCCGCTTCGAGGAGTCCGTCCGCGGCTCGGACGTCTTCATCGTCCAGCCGATCTGCGGCAACCCGGACACGGGGATGAACGCCAATGACGCGCTGATGGAGTTGCTGGTCATGGTCGACGCCGCAGTTGGCGGTTCGGCGCATCGGGTGATCGCGGTCTGTCCGTGGTACGGCTACTCACGTCAGGACAAGAAGTCCGCGCCGCGCGAGCCGATCACCGCGCGGCTGGTAGCCCGGATGCTCGAGTCGGCCGGGATCGACCGCATCCTGACCATGGATCTCCACGCCGGTCAGATCCAGGGCTTCTTCCAGAAGCCGATGGATCACATGACGGCGATGTTCATCCTCACCCAGTACTTCACCGACCTCGGCCTGTCTGACCTCGTGGTCGTCGCGCCGGACGCCGGCCGGGTGAAACTGAACAAGCGGTTCGCCGCGAAGATGGGTGCGGACCTGGCGATCCTCAACAAGGAGCGTCCCGCCCAGCAGGTGGCGGAGATCAACTACGTGATCGGCAACGTGAAAGGCAAGACGGCCGTACTGGTCGACGACATCATCGACACGGCCGGAACGCTCAAGGCCGCGGCGGCAGCCGTGCTCGACGCCGGGGCCGAACGGGTGTATGCGGCGGCGACTCACGGAGTCTTCTCCGGGAACGCCTGGCCAAACCTGACCGCGGCGGGCTTTGAGCAGATCGTCGTGACCGACACGATCCCGTTGCGCCCAGGCGCCCCGGAGAACGTCAGGACGCTGTCGGTGGCCGACCTGCTGACCGCCTCGATCCGCCAGATCTTCACGGACGGGTCGGTGTCGGACGTGTTCGGCGGCGAGAACCAGCTGTTCTAGGGCCCAGGCGATGAACCGTCTCGATCAGTTCGCATCCGGTACGGCTCCAGGCGGAGCCGTGCCTGAGGTCCTGGTGGTCGGAGCGGTCCACGTCGACCTCGTCGTGTCCACCGAACGCCTGCCCGGTCCGGGGGATACCGTCCTCGGCTCCGAGCTGGTCTCCCACGGCGGCGGCAAGGGGGCCAACGCGGCCCTTGCCGCCCGCCGCAACGGTGCCGGGGTCACCCTGCTCGGCGCCGTGGGAGAGGATGAGCACGCGGCCATCGGGCTCGCGGACCTGGAGGTCGCCGGGGTGCGGGTGGACCGGATCCAGCACATGGCCGACCATCGCACCGGCACCGCACTGATCGTGGTGGACGCGGCGGGACAGAACCAGATCGCGGTGGCGCCCGGCGCCGGGGCGATGCTCAGCGGCACGAGCATCACCGCCGCGCTTGACGAGCTGCTCGCGAACACTGACTGCGTGCTGGTCAGCACCGAAGTCGCACCTGACGCGGTGGCTGCCGCGGTCCGCGCGGCCGCGGCCGCGGGCGTGACCTGCATCCTCAACTGCGCGCCGCCGTCCCCGGAGGTCGTCGGGCTCCTCGAGAGCGGGCCCATCCTCAGCCCCAATCAGCATGAGCTCGTGATCCTCGACCAGCTCACCGCGGGGACCGAGGCGACGGATGTCGTCGATGATCCCGGGGTCGCGGCCCTACGGCTCGCCGCGCTGACTCACGCACCGGTGGTCGTGACGCTGGGCGCTGAGGGTGCCCTGGTCGCCTGGCCGGGCGGGGACGTCGATCACATTCGCGCCCCGCAGGTCACCGTGTGGGACACGACTGGCGCGGGGGACACCTTCAACGGCGTGCTCGCTGCCCGGATGGCCTCGGGGGTCGAGCTTCTGGAAGCGGTTCGCGTCGCCGTTGTCGCGGCGAGTATGTCCGTGGGCGCGGCCGGCGCGCGGGCCGGCATGCCGACGGCCGCCGCGCTGATGGACGAACTGGTGGCCGTGGCCGCAGCCCACAGCGCCCGCGAGGACTGAGGGATGTCTGAGTACAGCGACGCCAAACGCCGGGCCGGCGCTGCCATTCGCGCGTCGACTCCCCGGCAGGAGATCCGCTTCCCGCGCCACTTCGGTGCCGTCGAGGTCGAGGCGATGCCGCGGATCGCCTTCAGCCGGGGGATCGAGACCGGCTGGTTCATCTCCCGTGAACGCGACGGCGCGCGCTACTACAGCCAGGGCGTCGGCTACGTCGATGCTGACGCCGAGGACTGCGTGTGGCAGGCGACCAGCTGGGATGAGGCGTTCCTGTGTCTGACCGGCCGATTCCGCATGGTGGTCGGTGACGCCGACGGCCGCGAGCTCGTGTTCATGGTGGAGCCCGGTGAGTACTTCTGGGCGCCCGCCGGATACCTGTACCGGATGCAGTCGGCCGGGGTGGAGGCGACCTGCCTCGTCACCACCGCGCCGCAGATGGCGTCGGGCTGGCGATACACGGGCGACGACGAGTCCTACAGCGACGTGCTCATCGGGCTGCGCCCGGGGCACTGAACCCCTCACACAACCACGAAGGAGCACACACCTTGGCCCTCAAATTCTGGGTGACCTGTCCCTTTTTCTATGAGGACATGAGCCGGCCGTGGTCGGACCTGCTCGACGACATGCTGCAGATCGTCGACGCGGCGGAGGAGCTCGGCTTCGAAGGCGTCACCATCAACGAGAACCACTTCCAGAACTACGTCGCGAACCCCTCCGCGCTGGCCTTCAGCGCGCTGGCGGCCGCCCGCACCAAGCGTCTGCGGATCGTGCCGGCGATCGTGGTGCTGCCCTACTACAACCCGCTGCTCATCGCCTCGGAGATGAGCATGCTCGACCAGATGGCGCCGGGACGGATCGGCATCGGGGTCGCCCGCGGCGGCAGCCGCTACCCGCTGGATCGCATCGGCGTCAACCCGGCGGACTCCCGGGCCATGTACGAGGAGTCGCTCGAGATCATCCGCAAGGTGTGGACCGAGGACGAGGTCAGCTATGACGGCAAGTTCTTCTCCTTCCCGTCGACCACGATCGTTCCCAAGCCCGCCTCCCAGCCACACCCGGAACTGTGGGTGGGTTCCCAGAGCGTGGATGGCGCCCGGCGCGTCGCCCAGCAGGGGCTCAACCTGATCACGGCGCCGAACTACGGTACGTTCGAGCCCCACGGAGACCTCGAGGTGTTCCTGGGCGCCTACAACGACGCGGTCGCCGAAAGCGGCCTGCCGCGTGGTGAGGTCATGGTGCTGCGCCACACCTGGCTCGGGCGCACCGAGGACGAGGCGCTGGAGTACTTCGACGACTTCATCAACGAGTACAACCACTATCTGACCCTCGTCGGCGCAACCGCCTCTCAGGCCAAAAGCCAGGAGGGCCGTCTGGCCATCCGTGGCGATGGTGAGCGCAAGGACGAGGCGATCGTCAACGGCAAACTCTCCCCGGCCCGTGAGTCGGCGTCATCGGAGGGACTCTGGGACAAGTACGACGACCCGATCCTCACCACGCCCGAGCGCATGATCGAGCGCTTCAAGTCCTACGAGGCGATGGGCGTCGACCACCTTGCGTGTCTCGTCGCCGTGGGCCAGCCCATCGGCGCGATCATCAAGAACATGGAGCTGATGGCCAAGGAGGTCCTGCCCGCCTTCACCGAGTCCGAGGCCGCGGTCCGCTAGGCCACGTCTCCGGTGTCAGCTGATCACCCCCTCATGGAGCCCGGGAGCGGGCGAGTCCTGCACGTCTTCGACATGGACGGCACGCTCCTCTCGGGTGCTGCGGTGATCGCGCTCGCGCGTCACTTCGGCAAGCTCGACCTTGGCGAGGACGTCGAGGCGCGCTACCTCGCGGGCGTGGTCTCCGACAACGAGTTCTGGCAGACCCTGCTCGACATCTGCGGGGACGCCGGCGAGGCGGATCTCGATGCGGCCTTCCACGCTGCGCCCTGGATGAGCGGGGTGGCCGAGACGTTCGCGGATATCCGCGCCCGCGGGGAGACCGCCATCGTCATCTCCCAGTCTCCGCGGTTCTTTGTCCGCCGACTCGAGGCATGGGGTGCGCATGAGACCTACGGATCCCAGGTGGAGATCGGCGTCCCCCTCGCCGACGACGCCACGCTGACGGCCGACGCAAAGGTTGCGATCACCGAGGCAGCGCTGGCTCGCCTCGAGCTGGATCCGAGCCAGTGCATCGCCTACGGCGACTCGGGGTCTGACGTCGGCCTGTTCCGCTGGCTGCCCCATTCGGTCGCGGTGAATGCAGCCCCCGCGATCATCGAGCTGGCCGCGGCGCATTACACCGGCGCGGACCTGACGGAGGCCTACGCCCTGGGCCGGGCTCTGCTGTCCGCCGTCCCGTCCGAGAGGACCTGACCGGTCATGTCGATCACCATCAGCATCTTGGCCCCCCTGGAGGGGGCCAAGCTCTGGGGCTTCCTCGAGAAGGCCGACAAGGTCAGGCTGGCCAGCGCCCTTGACGGCGGCGCGATCGTCGTGTCGCCGGCCTGGTTCGTCCTCCGGGATGAGAGCGTGTACGTCGCCCTCGATCCCCACGTCGGAGACCCGGCTTCAACCAGGACGCCCCACGCGGACCACATTGCCCATGTGGTGGGGGGAGGCCGGCTGTCGGCGGTCATCGACGCGGGTGATGAGATCGACAACGTCCGGGCGGTGAGGTTCGCCGGCCGCGGTGAGATCGTGCAGGACACCGACCTCATCGAGGAACTCCTGGATCTGGTGGCCGAGAAGTACTTCCACGTCGGGCACCCTCACCTCGAGCCCTACTTCAGCGCTGGTCTCGTGGCGGACCGTCGCTGGTGTCGGCTGGTGCCGGATGAGTTGGAGGGCTGGGACCTGCGGGAGCTTCCCCAGGCACCCATCGCCGACCGGCTGGGGTTCCCCGCGAGCCTCAGAGCCGGGTAAACGGGCTCGGGTCCAGCAGCCGGCGCTTCAGTGTCTGGATGAGCGGGCCGTCGACCTCGCTGGCGGCCTCGGCGGCGACCCATTCCGGATCCTCGATGAATCGCGCCCATTTGGCGTCCATGTCGGCGGCGTCGGCGAAGGCCAGCAGGTAGACGAGTTCGCCAAATGAGTTCTCGCCGAAATTGGTGCGGCCGATGTGCATCAAATCCATGCCGTGTCTGGCAAACAGGGGGATCGTGGTGGCGTTGAAGCGCTCGATCAGCGCCGGCAGCCGTCCGGGGACGGCGGTGTACTCACGTAGCTCGTACAGCACGGTGCTGTCCTCCCGTCGGTGGCTTTCGACTCATCAGAGAGAATCGATTCTAGTCCAGCTGAGGACCCGGGTCAGGCCCAAGATCCATCGTGTCCGGCCGCCGCGGTGAACAATCGGCCAGGGTTGGCCGTCACCAGATCGGCGGTCACCTCAGCCGACACGCCGTGGCGCTGCAGGCGCGGCAGGAACAGGCGGGGGACGTAGCCGACGCCGTTGCCTCCGTGACGTGTCCACATGCTCTTGGTGGCGAGGTCGTGGCTGAGCAGGATCTGGGAGGCGTAACCGTCACGGATGAGGCCGGCGATCGCCGCGGCCGTCTGATCCGGTGCGGGGGACTGGCCCTCGCCGGCGTAGAACAGCGGCATGCCAATCATGTCGAACTCGAGCCACGCGCCGCGGGCGGCCACGGCACGCTGATACGCGACGTCCTCACCGGAGGGATCCATATGACAGAGGACGACGGACTCGGCGGGCACGCCCTCTGCGTCGAGGACGATGTCAAGCACCTCATGGGCCCGGCGCTGCCAGCCGGGCAGATGGATGAACAACGGCACTCCGAGCGCGAGCTGGGCCCGGGAGGCCGCCCGTAGATGGGTCTTCTCCGCCTCCGTAAAGGACGGGGAAACGCCGATCTCACCGACGATCCCAGGTTTCAGACCGCTCGAGCCGACGCCGTCGGCGAACTCGGTGAGAAGGTCGTTGAGAAGGCGATCCGCGTCGGCCCCGGCGCGCCAGGTGTCGTGGTAGGCATGGACATACCAGCCCGAGCCCATGACGACGTTGGCCCCCGATTGCTCTGAGATCGCCCGGAGCGACTCGGGATCGCGGCCCATGTCTCCGTTGGTGCAGTCGACCACCGTCCGGCCACCCACCTCGACAAAGTTGGCGAGTTCCTCGACGATGGCATCTGGGTCGTCTTGGCGACCGTTGTCGAGGCAGCAGCCGGGACGGTCGGTGAGCAGCCAGTTCAACGACGCAGAGACCGGCGCGTGGTAGAGCTCGCGCTCCGCCGCATCCTCGGGCTCGGTGTAACTACGCGTCCAGTCGCTGACCAGGTGCTCGTGGGTCAGCGTCATGCCAAGGTCGTCGACCGATACCGGTCCGCGAACCGTCATCACCTGCACGGACGTGCCATCGGTCAGCTGGTTGTTCATCTGTCGTCTCCCGCTACGCATCCGACGCCGAAGGTAGAATGCTTTCACCTTGGTCAACGTGTCTCTGATCGCTCATTCGACGGTGTCGCAGATCGGTCAGGGGACCTGGCACACCGGGCGAGACAGTGCGCCCAAGATCGGCGCCCCGCGAATTTCTCTGGGGACGCTGTCGTGAGAGCGAACGGCGGAGAGGTCGAGAACGGCCGGGGGACCCGTCGCCCGACGATGAAGGACGTGGCCCGCCACGCCGGCGTGTCGGTGAGCACCGTCAGCTACGTGCTCAACGACAGCGGTCCGGTCGCGTCGCCGCGCCGCGCGCGCGTACTCGACGCGGTGCGCGTGCTCAATTACACGCCGAATGAGTCCGCACGGAACCTGAAGCGGCGCAGCACCTCCTCGATCGGCCTCGTCGTGCCGGATCTGACCAACCAGTTCTTCGCGCTGGTCGCCGAAGGGGTTGAGCGGGCGGCGGCGGAACGGGATGTGCTGGTCGTGTTGTGCGCCCCTGAGGCGACCGATCGACCCGAGCCCATGCACGCTCGGCTGCTCCAAGGTCAGCGACTTGACGGCGTCATCTACCTGTCCGGCGCCGGTGCGGCGCCGAGCTCCATCCTGGAACTGGCCAAGTCCGGACCGGTCGTGCTCGTCGACGAGCGAATCCCCGGCTTTGATCTTCCCGCGGTGGTCGCCGACTCGCGGCGGGGGGCACGCGAGGTTGCCACCTACGTCTTGGCCCAAGGGCATCGCCGGCTCGCGATCATCGGCGGCCCCCTCGTCCTGTGGACCGCCGAGCAGCGCCTGGCCGGGTATCGGGAGGCAATCGCCGCCGCGTCACTCGACCCTGACGAGGTGCCCGTCGCCGTGGGCAACTACCGCCAGGAGTCCGGGTATGAGCTGGCCGAGCGGCTCCTGTCGAGCCCGGCCGGGACCCGCCCCACCGCGCTGCTCTGCGCGAACGACCAGATGGCGATCGGAGCGATCGAGTACTGCCGGGCGGCGCAGATCCGCATCCCCGAGGATCTCAGCATCGTCGGCTTTGACGATGTTCCGATCGCCAGGCTCATCGCACCGGCACTCACCACGGTCGGACAGCCGGCCCGGGAGATGGGCTACGCAGCGGCCAAGCTCCTGTTCAACCGCCTGGACCCCGTCATCCGCGCGGCTGCGAAGCCTGAGGACCTCGAGCCGCCGCTGTTCCCGGCGACCGTGCGAATCCGCGAGTCGGTCACCGCTCCGCCGCCGCAGTAGCCCCGGGGCGGGTTGAAGGAAAGGTCCGCCGACCGCGGACGGGCCGGTGGCGGTAGCCACCGACGAGCAATCGCGTCAGCTGACGCAGATAGAAACGGTTATATTTGCGCAATGGACGGCGGGTACTCAGCGACAAGGTGCGAATGACGGCGCTGACCGACGATGTCGTCGTCGGCACCGGCCGGTTGCTCGAGCCGTTGGTGCTGGGAGCGGTGACGATCCCCAACCGGATCATGCTGGCGCCGATGTCCCAGCATGCGGCCGATGCGGGCGGGTGCGCGACGCCCTGGCATCTCGTCCACTACGGGTCACGTGCCGTTGGCGGCGCCGGCCTGATCATGATCGAGGACACCGCCGTGATGGCGCCGGGACGGGTAGGCCCCCGGTCCCTCGGCCTCTACACCGATCACCAGATGTGCGCGCTGACGCCGACGGTCGACTTCTGCCACGCCCAGGGAGCGGTGGTCGGCCTCCGACTGGGTCACGCAGGGCGCAAAGCGTTTGCCGACAGCCCCGAGGTCTCCGGTGAGATCGTCGGGGCGACCGGGCGGCCCTTCGAGCTCGATGGGCACCGACCCCGACGGCTGGCTGGCGACGAGCTGTGCGGGATCGTCGCCGCGTTCGCCTCCGCCGCTGCGCGGGCCGCGAACATCGGTGTCGACGTGATCGAGATCCACGCCGCTCACGGATATCTGCTCCACGAGTTCCTCTCGCCGCTGACCAACGACCGAGATGACGCGTTTGGCGGCGAATGCGACAGCCGGGCGCGACTGCTGCGCGCTGTCGTCGCCGCGGTGCGTGATGCCGCGGGTGACCGGCCGGCGATCTTCGTGCGCCTGGCGGTCGATGATCTCGTCGCGGAAGGCCTCACCCCAAGCGGCTGCACGGACCTGATCACCGGTCTCATGCGGCTGGGTGTCGACGCCATCGACGTGGGCGCCGGGGGCGCGGTACCCGAGTCACTGGATCGCATCCCCAGCGCCGATCCCACGGTGCTGTCGACGGCCGTGCGCCAGGCAACCGGGGTGACGACGGTCGTCTCCGGCGGCGTAGGCGACCGCGAGTCCGCCGAGCGGATCCTGCGGGACGGGGCCGGCGACATCGTGGCCATCGGCCGGCTGCTGCTGGCCAATCCCCATTGGCCCCTCCAGCAGCGGTCAGGCGCCTAGCCGTGTCGGGCGCTTCGCTTGCCATCGTCGGCGGGGACATCTGGGCCGGTCCCGGTCAGGACATCCCCGCCGGCACCGTACTCATCCGCGACGGTGTCATCTCTGCCGTCGGTGCAGTGGGGGAGGTCGACGTGCCTGCCGGCGTTCCGACCTTGGACGCCACCGGACGCCGGGTGCTCCCCGGGCTCATTGACGCCCACGTGCACCTGACCACCAACTCCAATGCGAGCCAGCCGGTCCCCTCCGATGTCTTCCGGGGTCAGGTCCCGCCGCCGGCAAAGCTTCTGCACGGCCTGCGCAACGCCGAGCGTTCCCTCGCTGCCGGCTTCACCACCCTGCGCGTCATGGGCCATCGCGACGTCGGGGAGCTCGAGCTGCGCGACATGATCGCCGAGGGGCTGATCACCGCGTCCCGACTCGTCGTGTCTCCGTGGTGGATCACCATGACGGGCGGACACGGAGACCTGTTCTACCCGCCCTACACGGTCCGGCGTCCGGGAGACACCGCCGACGGCATTGACGAATGCCGCAAGCTCGTCCGGCTGCAATCACGCCTGGGTGCTGACTTCATCAAGGTGATGGCCGGTGGTGGAACCTCCCATGGCGAGCAGCCCCACACCCCGAACTACACGGTGGCTGAGATGACGGCGATCGTCGAGGAGGCTCGCGACCTAGATCTCAAGGTCGCCAGCCATGCGCTGTCCCTCGAGAGCATCCACCGTTCCCTGGCCGCCGGGGTCCATAGCATTGAGCACGGGTCCTACCTCGATGAGGAGACCGCCGTCGAGATGAGGGAGCGCGGCACCTACCTCGTGCCGACGCTCGCCTTCAACGACTGGTGCCAGGTCGAGGGCACCTCACGCGGGCTCAGCCCCGAGGGGGTCCGCGACCTCAAGGGGATCCATGATGCGGCGCTTGAGGCGTTTGCCATTGCCCGGGAGGTCGGCGTCCCGATCGCCGCCGGCACTGACAGCTCCGGGACGCTGTGCCCCTTCGGAGAGCATGCGCGCGAGATCGAGCTCTATGTCGAGCACGGAATGTCGTGTGAGCAGGCGTTGGTCACCGCGACGTCAGCCGCGGCCGAGCTGCTCGCGATCGACGAGGAGGTCGGAAGCCTCAGGGCCGGGCTCCACGGGGACGTGATCGTCGTCGACGGCGACCCATTACAGGACATCGGCGCGCTGCGTCGGCCCGGGAGCATCGTCGAGGTGATCAAGGCCGGGCGTGTCGTGACTCGACCCGTCGGGGAGCTGGCGGCATGAGCTGGGTCCAGGTTCACGGCCGTTCTCGTCGAGCTCGGATTTGGCCCGGTCCCCCTGATTGGCCCTTCCCAGTTGGCTGGCCGAAGTCGATCACACAACCGTCCCCGTCCACTCACGGCACACGGCACGCCGTCATGTGCCACTCCAACCCACCGAGGTGAACCATGCCCTATGTCGAGATCAAGGTGTTCGAAGATCGCTTTGAGGACCCCGAATTCCCCGGCCGCATGATCGCGGCGCTCAGTGACGCGGTTACCTCCGTCCTCGGGCCCGAGGCGGGCGCGGACACGACGGTCATCGTCGAGGGCGTGTCCCGGGCCCGATGGGGACACGGCGGCCGGCCGATGACACGTCCGAGCGATATGAAGTGAGCGCGATGGTCTAGCCGCTCGCCCCGCCGGCTATCAAAGCCCGAGCAACGACTCCTTTGGATCCCGGCTAGCCGTGCCCGCGTCCTTGTCAGAGCCCGGTCGGGTCATCGACCCGGCCCTCTCGACCCTACTTCCGCTGGCGCTCACGACTCGCAAGCTTCCTCACTGCAGGTTGCCTCGATTTCAGTTCTGTCCCGGTCGCCGACCCCAGCCATTCACCTGACCCAAGTGATCCCGGGGGGCCTCGACAGAAACTCTCTGGCACAACTTCGCCGGAGGCTCCTATGTCAAGCAAATGGTGGTCGGGACGCTGCTGGGGTCCCG
>CAZZVR010000004.1:0-5441 GCA_964657595.1 Burkholderia sp. PAMC 26561
ATCGCCACCGAGCTGCTCCGGGTCACCGACGCCGAGACGCGCGCCGGCGGCGCCAACCGGATCGTGCTGCACGCTCAGACCTACGCGCGCTCGCTCTATGACAAGGCCGGCTACATCGTCACCGGGCGTGAGTTCGTCGAGGCGGGGATCCGGCACGTGGCGATGGAGAAGGTTCTCTGAGAGCGCTGGTTCAGCGCGTCAGCCAGGCGTCGGTGACCGTGGAGGGCGAGGTGGTGGCAGCGATCGGGGCGGGATTGCTGGTGCTCGTGGGCGTCACCCACACCGACACCGCGGCCGACGCGGACAGGCTGGCGCACAAGACGCGGCGCCTGCGCATCTTCTCCGACGCCGACGGGCGCATGAATGAGCCGCTGGGCCAGCGCGAGGTGCTCGCGGTCAGCCAGTTCACGCTGTATGGCGACACCCGCCGCGGCAACCGGCCGTCGTGGGCTGAGGCCGCCCCGGGAGAGGTGGCCGAGCCGTTGTACGAGCGCTACTGCGCGACGCTCGGGGCCCAGCGCGGGGTCTTTGGAGCTGACATGGCGGTTGCGCTGATCAATGACGGACCGGTGACACTGCTGCTCGACGCCTGATGTTGGCCTACCGCTTCCTCTTCACCCAGCTCGTCCGCCGCGAGCTGCGCCAGAAGTACAAGGGCTCGGTGCTGGGGATCCTCTGGTACCTGGTCAACCCGCTGGTGATGATGGGCGCCTACACCCTGATGTTCGGCGTGATCTTCAAGCTGCAGTCGATCGCCGACTTCCCGCTGTTCCTCATGGTCGGGCTGTCGGTGTGGACGTTCTTCCAGACCTCGCTCACCGCGGGGGCGGACTCGCTGATCCTCCAGGGCAGCCTGCTGCGCAAGGCCCGGTTCCCCCGCGAGGCGATACCCGCCGCCACCGTCACCGTGCAGCTGGTGACCCTCGGCGCGGTGCTCGCACTCGTCACCATCCTCACCCTGGCCATCCGCTCGACCTGGTCCTGGTGGCTGCTGCTCGTGCCCGTCCTGCTCGTCGCCCTCTACCTGTTCGTGCTCGGCCTGGCGCTCGCCGTGTCGGTTCTGCACGCCTACTTCCGGGACGTGCTGCCGATCATCTCCGCCGCCCTGCTGCCGCTGTTCTTCCTCACGCCGATCTACTTCAACGCCGACACCGTGCCCTACGTCGAGTCCCACCGCTGGATCGGCACGCTGCTCAACTGGGTCAACCCCGTGGCGCCGTTCATCGAGGGGCTGCGGGCGATCATCTACGGCGGTACCGGACCGGGCGCCGGCCGGATCATCTACGCGTTCGCCGTCGCGGCCGCGTCGCTGCTGCTCGGGCGGCTGCTGTTCACCCGCCTGCAGGGCGAGCTGGCGGTGGTCCTATGAGCGCGGCGCTCGCTCCCGGTGAGATCCGGCTCGAGCGCGCGACGCGCTCCTTCGACGTGCGCGCCGACGCGGGCGGCACGCTGCGCGGGCTGTTCTCCCGCCGCGGTGTGACGGGGGAGTCGAGCCCTGAGCGGATCCCCGCGCTCGTCGACGTCACCCTGGAGATCGGCGCCGGTGAGACGGTCGGAATCGTCGGTCGCAACGGCGCCGGCAAGACCTCGACCCTGAAGGTGCTCGCCGGGATCATCCCGCTGCATTCGGGCAGCGCGCGGTGCGGGGGCCGCGTCGTGTCGCTGCTCGAGCTGGCCGCCGGATTCTCCCGTGACTTCTCCGGCCGTGAGAACGTCTACCTCCAGGGCGCGCTGTACGGCTTCACCCAGGCCCAGATCGACGCGCGCATGCCGGAGATCATCGAGTTCTCCGAACTCGGCCACTTCATCGAGGTGCCGATCCGCACCTACTCCCAGGGCATGCTGCTGCGCCTCGGCTTCTCGATCGCCGTGCACCTCGACGCCGACGTGATGCTCATCGACGAGGTGCTGGCGGTCGGCGACGAGGGGTTCCAGCGCAAGTGCCTGACGCGGATCGCCGAGCGGATCGCCGGCGGTGCCACGCTCGTGCTCGTGTCCCATGACCTCAGCTCGATCGAGCGAGCCTGTCAACGCGTGGTCGTCCTCGACCACGGCCGGGTCCGCTACGACGGTCCGGTCCCCGAAGGACTTGAGCGCTACCGCGAGCTGGTGCGCGCGGACGAGGCGGCGGCGCCAGTATGACCCGCCCCGAGCAGGCGCTCGAACTGGCTCGCCGCCGGGCTGCCCAGCAGCTCGTCCGGTACGGAAGGGTCGAGCCGATCCGCGTCGGGCCGCCCTATGACCAGATTGCCGCGCGCCTGTCGGAGTGGGCGGTCCCGGACCCGACGGGGTACGACATCCGCTCGATCCGCCGCTTCGGTGCCCCGATCACCTGGCTCAAGCGCGGGTTGGTGCGGTTCCTCTACCAGTTCCACGCCCAGCTCATCTCGGACCAGTCGCGCTTCAACGTGCTGCTGCTCTCCTACGTGCGCACGCTCGAGGCACGGGTCCGAGAACTCGAGCTGGCGCTGGGGGCCGAGACCGAGCCGGCCGACGATGCCGACGCGCTCGAGGACGACTGGGCATGACCGTCGTGCACCAGCTGCTGTCGGGGGCCGGACCCCACGATGCGATCACCACCGAGGCCGGGGTGTTCCGCCGCTACTTCCGCGAGTGGGGTTGGGGCGGCGGCGACTACGCCTACCGGCGCCATCCGGCGCTGGACGCGCCGATCGACCCCGCCGCCGATCTGGCCCCCGCCGCCGATGACGTCGTGCTGCTGCACCATTCCGCGGGCTGGCCCCAGCTCGACGCGGTGCTGTCGCTGTCCGGACGCAAGCTGCTGCTCTACCACAACGTCACCCCCGCGGCGTGGTTGTGGATCGACGCGCCGGGACTGGCCGCCCACTGCCAGGTCGGACGCGATCAGTTGACCCCGCTGGTCGCCGCGGCCGACGCCACCGCGGCCGACTCGGCCTTCAACGCCACCGAGCTGGCCGGCTACGGGGCCTCGGGGACCGAGGTCATCCATCTGCTGCTCGACGCCGAGCGATTCGGCGCCGGCGTGACCCCTGGGGCTGTCGGCGGCCCCCGCATATCTGCGGGGGCGGGGCACGACAGCCCCGCCGCCGGTGGCGGGGCTCCCCAGATCCTCTTCGTCGGGCGCCTGTCCCCCCACAAGCGCCAGGACGAGGTGATCCGGGCCTTCGGGCTCTACCGGCGCGTCCACGCCCCCGCGGCCCGGCTGCGCCTGGTCGGCGACCCGATCAGCCCCGGCTACGTCGAGAAGCTGTTCGCCTTGGCGCAGTTGCACGCCCCCGGTGCGGTGACGATCGAGAGCGGCCTCGAGCCCAGCGTGCTGGCCCGGCGCTTCGCCGAGGCCGACGTCTTCCTGTGCCTGTCCGAGCACGAGGGCTTCTGCATCCCGCTCGTGGAGGCGTTCTCCTTCGGCGTGCCAGTCATCGCGCGCCCGTTCGGGGCGATCCCGGAGGTGGCCGGGGATGCCGCCCTGCTCGCGCCCGACCCGGACCCGACCGTCATCGCCGAGCTCCTGCACCTGGCGGTCTCCGACCCTGAGCTGCGCGCCGAGCTCATCCGCCGCGGTCATGCCCGTCTCGACGCCTTCACCCCCGAGCGGATCGCCCCGCGCCTGCGCGCCGCGGTCCTCGCCGCCGCGGCATGAGCACCCTCTCGCCGCCTCCGCACCCGGCTGCCCCGCCGCTGGGCCTCCGCCGCCCCGGCGGCTCGCCCAGCGCCTGGCTGAGTCTCGCGGTCGTGGTCCTGGCCGCGGCGATCCTCGCCATCGCCTCCCACGCCTACCACCCCCAGGCAGTCCCCCGGGTGGCCCTGATCACCGCCGGCGTCCTCGTGCTGTTCGGCCTCTGCGGCGACGCCATCAGCCTCCTCCTCGTCCCCGCCGGCTGGCGCGCACTGCGCTCCTTCCTCACCCTCGTCTTCGGTGCCGTGACGAGCGGCCTCGTTCTCATGGCCTTCGGCTACTGCCACGTTCCGCTCCACGTCAGCCTGTGGGTAACCCTGGCGCTCGGAGGCGCGACCTCATGGTGGGTTCGGCGTTCGCACCTGCGACGCGACCTTGATTCCACAAATCCCGAAATCGCCGTTCATCTGAGGGATTTGGGGAATCAAGGCCGCGGGGCGACGGCGACGTGGGGAGCCGTGCTGTTCCTGATCTTCCTCATCGCCCTGATCCCCGCCTGGCGCACCGGCGACCTCACCATCTACGGCCAGAACCCCGACTCCAGTCAGGTCGTCGGCATCGCCGTGCTGTTCCAGCACGTTCCCCCGACCCACATGGACATCGCCCTGCCGCTCGATGTCGTCCCCCAGGAGTGGCGCTTCCGCTACCCGATCTTCTATCCCCTCGCCGCGGTGGCGAACCTCGTCCATGCCGACCCGATCCGGGTGTTCGGAGTCATCGTGGCGCTGCTCGTCACCCTCGCCGCGCTCGGCTACGGGCTGGTGGCCGTGCGCTGCTTCCGCGCGCCGGGCTGGGCCGGTCCGGTCATCGCCGCGATGATCGGCTTCACCTGGATCCTCCAGTACCTGGCCTGGCACCCCTACTGGAATCAGCTGTGGGGGACCGCGCTGATGCCCTACACGATCCTCTTCGGCTGGCACGCCCTGGAGCGGCGTGATGGGCGCAGCGCCGTCGCCTGCCTGCTTCTGCTGCTGGGGCTGTGGTTCTCCTATCCGCTGGCGCTCCCCTACCCGCTGGTCATCCTCGCCGGGGTGCTCGCGGCCTACTGGCGGCGGCCGCGACGCCCGACGATCTCCGGCTGGCGTGGGTGGCTGGCCGCGGTGGCGATCCTCGCGCTGCTCACCCCGGCCGTCGTCGGCAGCGTGCTGAAGCTGAAGGAGGCGATCGTCCAGCTCGTCACCCCGGGCAGCGAGCTGTGGGGCGGCGACATCACCCGCTACGTCTCCTTCGGGAAGTTCGCCGGCACCGGCGGTGGCGCCGTGGCGGCCGGCCTCGTCCTGGTGACGACCGCCTACGGCCTGGGGCGGCTCACCGGGCGCCTGCGGGTGTGTCTCGGCGGGGTGCTGGCCGCGCTCCTGCTGCTGGACCTGCGCTTCCGCCTGACCGCCTCGGGCACCTACATGGACTTCAAGCACCTGTCCTTCGTCGGCCTGCTCGTGCTGACCCTGGCCGCCTCCGGGGTGCTCGTCCGCCTCGCCGCTCCCGGTGCCGCGCGCTGGCTGGCGGGCCTCGCCGCGGTCGTGTGGTGCGGCGCGGCGCTGGTGCTCGATCACTCCGACGCGATCACCCAGAACGAGCAGGTGACCCCGCAGCTGCTCCAGATCCGCCAGTGGGCGGCGGCACTGCCACCCGGGGCGAGCGTGCGCGTCGACATCCCGCCCCGCTTCGGCGGCATGCAGCTGTGGGCGGTGTACATGCTCGGCGCCCATCCCGTCGACTCCTATGAGCCGCTGCTCGACACCACCTACGCCCACGCGGTGCCCGGCTTCCGGGCCGACTACGC
>CAZZVR010000004.1:5541-46002 GCA_964657595.1 Burkholderia sp. PAMC 26561
CGCTGCTCGACACCACCTACGCCCACGCGGTGCCCGGCTTCCGGGCCGACTACGCCCTCAGCCTGAGCGTCAATCCGGCGACGCTCAAGCCCTACCCGGCGGCCGGGTACACGGCCCGGCGCCCGGTGTTCGTCAACTCCGCCTACGTGCTGCGCAGGGTGGTCTGGCCCCGCCGGCTCGACCACGTGCCCCAGACCGCCTCCCAGTACCTCGAACCCTGACCGCACACACGCACAACGTCACAACCCCCTTAGGGTCCCCGCCGGGGGAGCGAAGAAACCCGCGTCAGCGGTGGGTTTCTTCCCAACCTTGCCCGAGGCCATCGCGGCGTGGGAAGTTGCCCACCTCACACCGCGGCGAGACCTCCAGCGAGCCGATCAGCTTGACTAGGCCCACGTCGTGACGATTGATGTCGCATCCCAGACCAAGCCGGTGCTCGTCGGCGTCGGGCCCGTCAGCTTCGACGACGTGGTCGCGGTGGCGCGCCGCGGGGCGCCGGTGCGGCTCAGTGATGCAGCGCTCGCCGCCGTCGGCGTCAGCCGGGCCCGCATCGACGAGCTGGCGGCTGACGCAGCTCCCCACTACGGCGTGTCCACCGGCTTCGGCGCGTTGGCCAGCCGCCACATCCCGCTGGAGCAGCGCACCCAGCTCCAGCGCAGCCTGATCCGCTCCCACGCCGCCGGCGCCGGCCCCGAGGTGGAGCGCGAGGTGGTCCGGGCGATGATGCTGCTGCGGCTCTCCACCCTGGCGACGGGTCGCACCGGCGTACGGCCCGAGCTCATCTCCGCCTACGCGGCGATGCTGTCGGCCCAGATCACCCCCGTCGTGCATGAGTACGGCAGCCTGGGCTGCTCGGGGGATCTGGCGCCGCTGTCCCACGTCGCGCTGGCGCTGATGGGGGAGGGCGAGGTGCGCGACCCGGGTGGGGTGGCGATGGATGCGGCGGCCTCACTGGCCGCCGCCGGCCTCACCCCGGTGGTTCTCGCGGAGAAGGAGGGCCTCGCGCTGATCAACGGCACCGACGGGATGCTCGGCCAGCTCATCCTGGCCATCATCGACCTGCGTCGGCTGCTGGCCACCGCCGACCTCGCGGCGGCGATGAGCGTGGAGGGGCTGCTCGGCACCGACCGCGTGTTCGCCGCTCACCTCCAGGCGCTGCGCCCCCAGCTCGGTCAGGCCGACTCGGCGGCCAACCTCGTCGCGCTGCTGGCCGGATCGGACATCGTGGCCAGCCACGCCGGCCCGGAGGACGTGCGGGTCCAGGACGCCTACTCGCTGCGCTGTGCCCCCCAGGTCGCCGGAGCGGTGCGCGACACCGTCGCCCACGCCGCCGTCGTGGCGCAGCGCGAGCTGGCCGCGGCGATCGACAACCCGGTGGTCACCCTGGCCGGCGAGGTCGAGTCCAACGGCAACTTCCACGGCGCGCCGGTCGCCTACGTGCTCGACTTCCTCGCCATCGCCGTGGCCGACCTGGCCTCGATGAGCGAGCGGCGCACCGATCGCTTCCTCGACCCGGCCCGCAACCACGGCCTGCCCGCCTTCCTCGCCGGCGACCCCGGCGTCGACAGCGGGCTGATGATCGCCCAGTACACCCAGGCCGCGATGGTGTCCGAGCTCAAGCGCCTCGCCGTGCCGGCCAGCGTCGACTCGATTCCCTCCTCGGCGATGCAGGAGGATCATGTGTCGATGGGCTGGTCGGCCGCGCGCAAGCTGCGCCGCGGCATCGAAGCGCTCGGGAGGGTGCTGGCCATCGAGCTGATGACCGCCGCGCGCGGGGTCGAGCTGCGCCGTCCCCTGGCCTCCGCGCCGCCGATCGCCGCGGCCATTGCGACGATCCGCGCCGAGGTGCCGGGCAGCGGCCCCGACCGCTTTCTCGCCCCGGAGATCGCGACGGTGTGTGAGCTGGTGGGGAGCGGAGCGCTGCTGGCCAGCGCGGAATCGACGATCGGAGAGCTGCGATGAGTGGACCCAGGGAAGTGCGGGCGCCGCGGGGAATGGAGCTCACCTGCAAGGGTTGGCCCCAGGAGGCCGCCCTGCGGATGCTCATGAACAACCTCGACCCCGACGTGGCCGAGGACCCCGACAACCTGGTGGTCTACGGCGGCACGGGCAAGGCGGCCCGCTCATGGGACGCCTTCGACGCGATCGTGGCGTCGCTGCGCGCGCTGGAGGGCGACGAGACGCTGCTGGTCCAGTCGGGCAAGCCGGTGGGGGTGTTCGCCACCCACGAGTGGGCTCCGCGCGTGCTCATCGCCAACTCGAACCTGGTGCCCGAGTGGGCGACCTGGGAGGAGTTCCGGCGCCTGGAGTCCCTCGGCCTGACCATGTACGGGCAGATGACCGCCGGCTCCTGGATCTACATCGGCACCCAGGGGATCGTGCAGGGCACCTATGAGTGCTTCGCTGAGATCGCCCGCCGCCGCTTCGACGGGACCCTGGCCGGGACGATCACCCTGACCGCCGGGCTCGGCGGGATGGGCGGCGCTCAGCCGCTGGCGGTGACCATCAACGGCGGGGTGGCGCTGTGCCTCGACGTCGATCCAGCCCGCATCCAGCGTCGGCTCGACACCCGTTACCTCGACGTGCTCGCCGACTCGCTCGACGACGCGGTGGCCCGCGCCCTCGCCGCCCGGGACGCGCGGGAGGCGATCTCCATCGGCCTGTGCGCCAACGCGGCCTCGGCCCTGCCCGAGCTGCTGGCTCGCGGCTTTCCGGCGGACATCGTCACCGACCAGACCTCGGCCCACGATCCGCTCAACGGCTATGTGCCCGACCGCATGACGACGGCCGAGGCCGACACCCTGCGCGCCTCGGACCCCGAGGAGTACCTGCGCCGCTCCCGCGCGGCGATCGCCGCTCACTGCTCCTCGATGGTCACCTTCATGGACCGCGGCGCCGAGGTGTTCGACTACGGCAACTCGCTGCGCGCCGAGGCACGGCTCGGCGGCTATGAGCGCGCCTTCGACTACCCCGGCTTCGTCCCGGCCTACATCCGCCCCCAGTTCTGTGAGGGCCGCGGTCCGTTCCGCTGGGCCGCGCTGTCGGGCGACCCGGCGGACATCGCCGCCACCGACGCGGCCGCGCTGGAGATGTTCCCCGAGGATGAGGGGCTGGCGCGCTGGATGCGCGAGGCCGCGGCCAAGGTCGCCTTCCAGGGTCTGCCCGCGCGGATCTGCTGGCTGGGCTACGGGGAGCGCCACCGCCTTGGCCTGCGCTTCAACGCGATGGTGGCCAGTGGCGAGATCGGCGCACCGATCGTCATCGGACGCGACCACCTCGATTCGGGCTCGGTCGCCTCGCCCTACCGCGAGACCGAGGCGATGGCCGATGAGTCCGACGCGATCGCCGACTGGCCGCTGCTCAACGCGCTGACCAGCACCTCCTCGGGCGCCACCTGGGTGTCGATCCACCACGGCGGCGGTGTCGGCATCGGCCGCTCCATCCACGCCGGCATGGTGTGCCTGGCCGACGGGACGCCGCTGGCCGCGCAGAAGCTCGAGCGCGTGCTCACCAACGACCCCGGCATGGGGGTCATCCGTCACGCCGACGCCGGTTATGACTGCGCCGTGGCCGTCGCCCGGGAACGGGGCGTGCGGATCCCCATGCTCGAGAGTTAGGGAGTCCGCCGTGGCCGTGCTCGAGATCGCCACCGCCGGGGACCCGGTGCTGCGCCAGGTCGCGCGCAACCTCACCGTGGAGGAGCTGCGCTCACCGGAGATCCAGCAGCTCATCGACGACATGATCGAGACGATGCGCGCTGCCGGTGGGGCCGGGCTGGCCGCCCAGCAGGTGTCCCAGACCGTCGCCGTCGCGGTGATCGAGGTCGACAACAACCCCCGCTACCCCTACAAACCGCCGATCCCGCTGACGGTGATCGTCAACCCGGTGCTCGAGCCGATCAGCTCCGCGACCGTCGAGATCAACGAGGGCTGCCTGTCGGTCCCGGGGATGCGCGGGGTGCTCCCGCGCTTCCTCGAGGTGGAGGTCACCTACCTCGACCGCGACGGCAGCCCACATACCGACATCCGGCGCGGGCTGACCGCCGGGACCTTCCAGCACGAGGTCGACCATCTCAACGGGATCATGTTCATGGACCGGGTGGTGGACCCGACCACGTTCATGACCTGGGACGCGTTCGCGCGCTTCCACCGCGACGCGTTCATCGCCCGCGTGGCCGACCTGCCGCGATGAGCGGCGTCGCGAGCCTGTGGTGTGAGCTGGCCTGGCTCGGCGGTGACGCGCCCGAGTCCGGGGTGCTCATCGAGTTCGACGGCGACCGGATCTCCGCGGTGAGCGCCGGGGTGGCCGCGCCCGTGGGGGCGCGGCGCATGGCGGGCCTGACTCTGCCGGGGCTGGCCAACGCCCACTCGCACTGCTTCCAGCGCGCTCTGCGGGGACGTACCGAGGCCCCGGCGCGGGGCTCGTTCTGGACCTGGCGCGAGGCGATGTACGCCCTGGCCGAGCGCCTCGACGAGGCACGCTATGAGGCCCTGGCCCGGGCGACGTTCGCGGAGATGGCCCAGGCCGGGTTCACGCTGGTCGGCGAGTTCGACTACATCCATCATTCCGCGGCCACGCTGCGCGCCGCCGCGGCCGCCGGCGTGCGTCTGACCCTGATCGACGCCTGTTACCTCGAGGGCGGCCTCGAGCGCTTCCGCGACCCGAGCGCGGAGGCGTGGTGTGAGCGGATGACCGACCTGTGGGGCGCCGGCGCCCCGGCGAGCGAGTTGGCTCGGCCGGCGGCGGCGATCCACTCCGTGCGGGCGGTTGACCCTGATGGCGCTGCGACGGTCGCCGCGTTCGCCGCTGCGCGTGGGTGGCCGTTGCACGCCCACCTCTCCGAGCAGGTGCGCGAGAACGATGAGACGTGGGCCCGTCACGGGCGCACTCCGACCGAGCTGCTGGCCCGGGCGGGCGCCCTGTCAGAGCGCTTCACGGCGGTGCACGCGACTCACATGACCGCCGGGGACCTGGCGCTGATGCGCGACGCAGGCGCGTTCTGCTGCATGTGCCCGACCACCGAGCGTGACCTGGCCGACGGAATCGGGCCAGTGGCCGGGCGCCTGACCGTCGGCAGCGACTCCCAGTCGGTGATCGACCCCTTCGAGGAGGCTCGGGCGGTCGAGCTGGACCAGCGGCTGGCGACCGGGACGCGGGGCAGCTTCGGCGCGGCGGCGCTGGCGGACGCGCTGAGCGCTGATGGTTATGCGAGCCTCGGCTGGTCCGAGGGCGGCGCCATCGCACCCGGAGCGCTGGCGGACCTCACCACCGTGGGCCTCGACTCGGTGCGCCTGGCCGGCACCGAGCCCGCCCACGCCCTCGACGCGGCGATCTTCGCGGGCGCGGGCAGCGACGTCAGCCACGTGATGGTCGGCGGTGACCTCATCGTCGCCAACGGCCGCCACGTCCGGATCGACACGGCGGACGAGCTTGGTGCGTCGATCCGCGCGGTGTGGAGCTGAGGGCCCACCGTGACGAGCCTGGCCATCGACAACATCGGCTGGCTCATCTCGGAGGATCCCGAGGTCGGCGAGCGCCACGGCGCGGCACTGATCATCGAGGACACCAAGGTCACCGCGGTGACCGACGCCGGAGCGCCCGTGGTCGGGGAGTGTGAGGCGCGCCTGGACGCCGGCGGCCGCTGCGTGCTGCCCGGCTTCGTCGACTCCCACACCCACCTGGTGTTCGCCGGGGACCGGGCGCAGGAGTTCGCCCGTCGCATGGCCGGCCAGCCCTACGGAGCGGGCGGCATCCAGGTCACCGTGGACGCCACCCGCGGCGCGCCGGACGCTCAGCTGCGCGAGCTGGCGGCCGCCCGCCGCGCCGAGGCGCTGGCCGCCGGGATCACCCACTCAGAGATCAAATCCGGCTACGCGCTCGATGTCGACGGAGAAGCGCGCCTGTGTCGCCTGGGGGCCGAACTGACGGACGACGTCACCTTCCTCGGCGCCCACCTGGTGCCGACCGAGTACGCCGCAGACCCTGATGCCTACGTGGCGCTGGTGTGCGGGGAGATGCTCGCCGCCTGTGCCCCGCACTGTCGCTGGATCGACGTGTTCTGTGAGCGGGGCGCCTTTGACGCCGAGCAGAGCCGGGCGGTGCTGGAGGCCGGGGCCGGCGCCGGACTGGGCCTGCGGGTGCACGGCAACCAGCTCGGCCACGGGCCGGGCGTCGCCCTGGCCGTCGAGCTGGGTGCCGCCTCGGTCGACCACTGCACCTTCCTCACCCGGTCAGACATCGACGCGCTGGCCGGTTCTGACACCGTGGCGACGCTGCTGCCAGCCACCGAGTTCGCCACCCGTCAGCCCTACCCGGACGCCCGGGCGCTGATCGACGCCGGTGCCCAGGTGGCGATCGCCACCAACTGCAACCCGGGTTCGAGCTACACCACGTCGATGTCGCTCTGCATCGCCCTCGCGGTGCGAGAGATGCACATGACCGTCGAGGAGGCCGTGGCGGCGGCCACCCTGGGTGGAGCTCGTGCGCTGGGCCGCGAGGACCTGGGCCGCCTCGCGCCCGGGGCACGCGCCGACGCGGTGATCCTCGACGCGCCGTCGGCGGCGCATCTGGCCTACCGGCCCGGGGTGCCGCTCATCGCGGCGACGGTGGCAGCCGGAGCCGTCGCGTACGCGACGCTCCAGCGCTGAGAGCAGACCGCGTCGAGCCGGTCAGGGTGACGGTGAGCGGTGGATGTCGGCCACCTTGTCGCTCACCTCGGGGTCCTGCTCCACCGCGCGTTCCAGGGCCTCGTCGAAGCTCATCGGGGTGATATCGAACAGGGCCATGCCGGAGTCGTCGGTCACCACCGTGGGGGTGGCGAGGCCCTCCACGAGCGGACGCGCGACCCCGGCGTCGACCGGGGTGACCAGGCCGATCCACAGAGACGAGAGCCACGGGGTGATGAAGGGGACCGGGATGCGGGGGCGGCGGGTCAGGCCGAGCACGACGGCCATGCGGTCGAGCATCTCGGCGTAGGAGAGCACGTCGGGTCCGCCGATCTGGACCTCGCGGTCCGCTGACGCCCCCACCTTGCGGGCCTGGGCGAGGTAGGCGATGGCGTCGTCCATGGCGATCGGCTGGGTGTTGTTCTTCAGCCACGCCGGGGCGATCATTGCCGGGAGGCGCTGGACCAGGTAGCGCAGGGTCCGGTAGGACTCCGACTCGGGCCCGACGACCATGCTGGCGCGGAAGTAGGTGAGGGGCGGGCCATGTCGCTTGAGCATCAGCGCGGTCTGGTGACGGGACTTGAGATGCTCGGACGTCGGATGGTCGCCCAGGCCACCGAGGTAGATCACCCGGGAGACCCCCTCCGCCCGGGCCATCTGGGCGAACTGTGTCGCCGCGTTGCGCTCACGGTCGGCGAAGTCGCCGTCTCCGCCGCGACCCATCGAGTGGACCAGGTAGTAGGCGACGTCGATGCCCCGGCCGGCACCCTTGAGGCTGTCGGCGTCGAGCACGTCGCCCTGATGGAGCTCGAAGCCCTGAGCGGCCAGGGCCTGGGCCTTGTCGGTGTCGGGGTTGCGCACCAGGCACCGCACCGCTTCACCATCCTGGGCCAACTGCTCGGCCAGGTGTCCGCCGACGAACCCCGTGGCACCGGTGACGAGAACGGGGCTCATACCTGGACCCTACCGAGTCTGGGGCTTTCCGCCGCGCCCGGCCAGATGGCCCAGCACAGCCTGGGCGGTGCGCTCGCCGCTGAACATCGCTCCCTGCAGCGAGGCGGTGTCGCGATGGTCACCGCACACGAACATCCCACCGCCCAGATCCACCCGGCGTTTGATGCTCAGCGGCGGGGTCTGGAGCGGCTGGCCGTGGCGGATGACATCCGTGCGCAGCAGCTCCAGCTCGCCGCCGGGGAGGTCGAACCAGCGCGCCAGCTGTTCGGACACGCGGTCGGCCAGGCCCGGCGCGAGCGCCTCGGGCCCGGGCACGGCCGCCACCATCAGGGCCCGGCCCGCGGGCGCGTAGCTGGGCTGGACCTGGCTCATCACCACGACGTTCTTGGCGGGGCCGCCCGAGATGCCGTCGAGCATGAGGTACGGGTCAGCGACCGGGGCGGAGGGGAGGCTGAACCAACAGGCCGCCACCGGGCGCGAGCCCGGGTCGGGCACCGCGGCGCCGATCAGCCGGTGGGCGGCCGGACCGTCGGTGGCGATCACCACGGCGCGCGCGGCGAGGCGTTCGCCACTCTCCAGGGTCACCCCGTCGGACTGGGCCGCCAGCACCGGTGAGCGCAGGCGAATCGCGGCCGATGGGATGGCCTCCGCGATCTGGGCCGGGATCGCGCCGATGCCCGCCCGCGGCAGCCCGGTGCCGCCGAGCACGAGCATCCGCAACGTGATGTCAAAGCGCCGCGAGGAGACCTCGAGCCCGGGATCGAGCTGGATGCCGGAGAAGAACGGCCGCCAGAAGCTGTCGACGAAGGTCTTGGAGAAACCGGCCCGGGCCAGGCGCTCACCGGTGGCCACGTCGGGGCGGCGCAGCAGCTCGTGGGCCGGGTGGCCGCTGACGTCGAGCACGAGGGCGGCGAGACGCAGCTTGTCGCGCAGGCTGGCCACCGGGGTGGTGAGGGTGGCGAGCAGGTCCTGGGGACGTCCCAGCGGGTTGCTGAGACGCGAGGTCCCCTGCGCGGTGCGCACGATCGCCCCGGGGATGAACCGGCCCAGCTCCAGGCGGTCGAGGTCGATGCGCTGTTTGACCTGGGGATAGCCCGTCAGCAGGATCTGGAAGCCGCGATCCAGACGGAACCCGTCCACCTGATCGGTGCGGACGCGACCGCCGATGCCGTCAGAGGCCTCCACCACGGTCACGTCGAGGCCAGCGCGCGTCAGGTCGGCCGCGCACACCAGCCCGGCCATGCCCGCGCCGACGATCACCACGTCGCTCACTGCGCGAAGGCCTCCGAAGGCAGATCACGCGCGCCGCTCTCCAGTGCGTCGCAGATCACCTGTGCCACGAACGCCGGGTCCAGGCCTGTGGGCAGGGCGGGCGCCTGTCCGGCGATCGGGTGCTGGGCGAGCCCGGTCTCGGTGTGGGGCGGGCGGACGTCGAGCACGCGGATCTTGGCGCGGCGGGCCTCCCGGGCCAGGGACTCGTCGAACCCCCGCACCGCCGCCTTGGAGGCGGCGTAGGTGGCCATGCCGGCCATCGCCCGGCCGGGCTCGGCGATGATCCCCGAGAGGTTGGCGATGACGCCCCCGGCCCGCATCCGGGGCAGTGCCGCGCGGGCGAGCAGCATCGGCACGAGCACGTTGATCTCGAGCACCTCGCGCATCTGTGCGGGCGTGAGCTCGGTCGCCGCGCCGAAGGCCGAGACCCCGACCGCGTTGATCAGCACATCGAGCCCGCCTCCAGCGCTGTCCTCGCCCGCGGCGAGCTCCACCGCCTCGGCACAGGCGTCCGCCTCGCGCAGGTCGACGCTGAGGCGCCCACCCGAGGCCGGAGTGCCGTCGAGTCGCTCGGCGTTGCGGCCGACCGCGGTCACGCGGGCCCCGCGGATGTCCAGCTCATTGGCCAGGGCCCGTCCGATGCCCCCGCTGGCGCCGCACAGCAGCACCGTCGCGCCGCTCAATGTCCAGTCTGCGTCCGTGCTCATGCCGGCCTCCGCCCAATATCGTGATTGATGGTGCTGCGGTTTGAAGAGCTCAGTGCGGGACGGCCCGAGGCGGCGTGGCCGCTGCTGGCCGAGCCGGCCCGCTGGGCCTCGTGGGCGCCCCACATCCGGGGCGCTGTCGGTCTCGGCTCACCTGAGGTGCAGAAGGGACGCCTCGGCGTGGTCCTCGTGGCGTTCGTCGCTCCGGTTCCGGTGCTGGTGAGTGACAAGTCCGACGGGCGCTTCTGGGACTGGCAGACCGGCCTGGTGAAGATCCGCCACCAGGTCGAGCCCCACGCGGACGGCTGTCGGCTGAGCATCGAGGTCCGGGCCCCCGCGCCCCTGGAAACCGCGATCGCGCTGACGTACGGACCCATCATCGGGTGGGTGCTGAGACGGCTCTCACGCGTCGCGGCGCGATCGATCTGAAGGCGGTGAACGCTCATCTGCCTCCCGGATACCCGGGGGGCAGATGCGTCAAGCCTCGCTGGCGTCAGGAGACGGTGAGGGTGCCCTTCATACCGGCCATCTCATGGCCCGGCACCGGGCAGTAGAAGGTGTAGCTGCCCTTCTTGACGGTCACCGTGACCACCGAATCGTGGCCCGGCTTGACGACCGTCCCGCTGCGGTTGACGCCATGGCCGGTGACCGCGATGGCGTGGGGGATGCCGGAGTTCTTCGGGTTGACCATGACGATCTTGACCGTTCCCGGGTGGGCGTGGAGGGTCTTGGTGCTGAAGGCCAGCATGCCGGGCTTGGCCGACAGGGTGAGGGTCTGGACCTTGGCCGCCGCTGCGGCTGAACCGGCGGTGAGGACGAGCACCGCCGTGGCCGCGAGCGCCGTCACCAGGAGGAGGGCGGATGATCGTTTGCTGCGTTGGGACATGTCGCTCCTTCGGGAGGGTGGACGTCGGCGCCTGGCGCCGAGCGAACACCCGGGGACCACCGCCGTCATCTGAGGAGACGCCGGCGGGGGGACAAACCTTCCCGCGGGTTCTCCCCGCCGCCTGAGCCGCGGCTCAGCGAGGTTGGCTGCCGGGCTTGACGGTTCCGTCGTCGGTCCGCTGGCGGTCGCGCGCCTCGGCGATGACGTGGGAGAGGAACACCGGGTTCCCGAGCAGATAGCGCCGCCACATGCGGTGAGGCTCGAGGGCGAGACGGAAGACCCACTCCCAGCCGTTGTCCGACAGCCACCGCGGGGCCCGGGGTACGTGCCCGGAGACGTAGTCGAACAGCGCTCCGACGGTCCAGACGACCGAGCGGTCGAGCCGGTCGGCGTAGCGATCGACCCACAGCTCCTGCTTGGGCGAGCCCATCCCGACCAGGACCACCGCGCCGGGCCGGGCGTTGATGTCCTCGATCACCCGCTCGTTGTGGGGGGAGTCGAGCTTGAAGAAACCGTGGTGGGCGCCGGTCACGTCCAGGCGGGGGTACGAGCGCGCGAGCTTGGCCGCCGCCTCCCGGGCGATGGGGGGCTCGGAGCCGAGCAGGTACAGCGGCTGGCCCGTCAGCTCACACAGGCTGGCGAGATCCCAGATCCAGTCAGCCCCGGTCATGCGGTGCGGGACGGGCTTGTCGAGGACGTGGGCGGCCAGGCGGACGCCGTAGCCGTCGCAGTAGACCAGGTCCGCTCGACGCAGCGCCGCGGCCAGCTCCGGGTTCGAGCGGGTCTGGTTGACCACGTGGGCGTTGACATACATCACCCGCCGGTTGAGTCCGGCCCGGGCCCAGCCGGCGATCGTGGCGAGCATCTGGTCGGGCTCGGCCAGATCGATGTTGATGTCGAAGATCGAGGCTGAGGGCCGCGGCGGCTCGGGCGCCGGGCGGCCGGTCAGGTCCGGATCGTCGACGGTGGCGGCTGGACCGGTCACGCAGCACCGCATGGTACGGGCCGCCGGCCCGGGTGAGAAACACAAACCTCAAGCGCCGGCCGGGGCGCAGGCGGACGCCACGTCGATTAGCGTGGACAGCCGTGAGCGTCGCCGTCATCGTCAGGGTCAGGGATGAGGCGGACGCGCTCGCGCGCTGCCTCGAGCTCATCTCGGCCCAGACCGGGGCGGGGACCGGGGCCGAGCTGATCGTCGTGGACAACGACTCCCAGGACGACACCGCTGCGGTCGCCCGCCGCCACGGCGCCCAGGTCGTGCGGATCGCCCGCGGGCGCTTCACCTTTGGGCGGGCGCTCAATCTGGGGGCCTCGGTGGCCCAGGCCAACCTGCTGGTGGCGCTGTCGGCCCACGCCTTCGTGAACGACCCGGGCTGGCTGGACCGGCTCGCCGGCTGGTTCGCCGACCCCACGGTGGCCTGCGCCAGCGGGGAGCGCCTGTGGCCCGACGGATCCCCCCTGCTGGGGCCGATCCGCCTCGGCGCGCGACTGGTGAGCGGCTATCCCCGCTGGGGCTACTCCAACGCGGCCGGGGCGTTCCGCGCGGACCTGTGGCGTGAGCGTCACTTCCGGGAGGACCTGCCCGGGGCCGAGGACAAGGAGTGGGCCCGCTTCTGGGCGATGCAGCGACGCCGCGTGACCGTCCTGGACCCGCAGCTGGTGGTCGACCACGACCACACCCACGACCCCGTGGGAGCGATCTTTGCCAGGGCTCGCCGCGAGGCGGCCGGCTATGGCCGCTTCCTCGCACCCGGCGCCCGGCCGGACGTCGCGCCCCTGCTGTCGGAATGGTTCTGGGACACCCGCTTCTACCGCAATCCCTGGCGGGCGCGGGTCTCGCACCGGCGGCTGGCCCGGCTCCTGGGCGACCGGGTGGGAGGCGTCGAGGCACGCCGCCGACGAGGAAGTTAGTGAACAGGTGTTTACATATGGCCGCGGGCCTGTAAAGATGTCACACTGGCGTCGGAGCGGATGAGGAGAGTAGATGCCTGAACAGGGCGCAAGAGTCCAAATGCCCCGGGTGGCACAGCTGGTGTTGCGGGGCCTTGAGTACTTCACCTGGCCGCTGGACCTCGACGACTACCTCGAGCTGATCTCGCCGCTGTGGTCCACGCGCGAGCTGCGCGGTCGTATCGAGCGTGTGCATGCGGAGACCCCGGACGCCGCCACCGTGTTCATCACGCCGGGTTTCCGCTGGCGCGGTCACCTGGCCGGCCAGTACCTGCGCATCGGCTTCGACATCGAGGGCAAGCGCCAGTGGCGCGCCTACTCGCTGTCCAGCGACGCTTCGCGGCCCGACGGGCAGATCACCATCACCGTCAAGCGGACCGAGGACGGTCTGGTCTCCAACTGGCTCCACGGCACCCACGCCACCGGGTCGATCGTCACGCTGGGAGACGTCGAGGGTGAGTTCATCCTGCCCGACCCGGCTCCGGCCAAGCTGCTGTTCATCACCGCCGGCAGTGGCATCACCCCGGTGATGGCGATGCTGCGGGGACTCGAGCGCCGCCGTCGGCTGCCCGACACCGTGCACCTGCATTCGGCCCGCACCGCGGAGGGCGCGATCTTCGCCGCCGACCTCACCGGGCTGGACCAGCGCAACGACAACTACACCTTCATCCAGCGCCTGACCGGCGAGCAGGGCCGGCTCAAGCCCAGCGATCTCGACGAGATCTGCCCGGACTGGCGCGAGCGGGAGTGCTACGCCTGCGGGCCCGGTGAGATGCTCGACGCCCTCCGCGACCACTACACCGACGCGGGTCTCGCCGAGCGGATGCACATCGAGTCCTTCGAGCACTTCGTGCTCGGCGACATCGAGGGCCAGGGCGGCACCATCACCTTCACCAAGGCCGGTGTCGAGGTCGAATGCGACGGCTCGACACCGATCCTCATCGCCGGTGAGGAGGCCGGAGCCGACCTGCCCTACGGCTGTCGGATGGGCATCTGCCACACCTGCACGGGAAAGCTGATCGACGGAGCGGTGCGCGACCTGCGCACCGGCGAAGTGACCCCGGCGGGAACCGAGATACGCACCTGCGTGAACTGCCCCGACGGGGCCGTCACGATCGAACTCTGATCGACCTCAATCTGAAAGGTCTGAAATGTCACCCCAGGAAACCCTGATCGAAAATCCGATCCACCGTCTCACCGACGAGGAGATCGAGGCCATCGGCGCCGAGTTCGACGCGATCCACGACGAGGTCTTCAACAGCCTCGGCGACAAGGACGCGAACTACATCCGCACCGTCATCGCCCTCCAACGCCAGCTCGCGCTGCTGTCGCGCGCCATCCTGCTCGGCAGCCGCTACAAGCCGGCTTGGGCGCTCGGCACCGCTGTGCTCGGCATCGCCAAGATCCTCGAGAACATGGAGATCGGCCATAACGTCCTGCACGGCCAGTGGGACTGGATGCAGGATCCCCGCATCAACTCCACCAGCTGGGACTGGGACACCGCCTCCCCCTCAGACGCGTGGAAGCACTCCCACAACTACGTCCACCACACCTTCACCAACATCCGCGGCAAGGACAAGGACCTCGGCTACGAGATCATGCGGATCGACCCGCACCAGAAGTGGCATCCGGTCTACATGCTCCAGCCGTTCTACAACCTGCTGCTGGCCGGGTTCTTCGAATGGGGCGTGGCCATGCACGACCTCGACGTCGAGGCGCTCCGGGCCGGGACCAAGGACATGGGCGAGTTCCGCGAGCAGCTCAAGGGCATCGCGCACAAGGGCTACCGCCAGGTGATCAAGGATTACATCGCCTTCCCGGCCCTGTCCGGTCCCAAGGGGTACAAGTCGACGTTGACGGCGAACTTCACCGCCAACCTGATCCGCAACATCTGGTCCTACGCGATCATCTTCTGCGGTCACTTCCCCGACCAGACCTACACGTTCTCCCAGGAGGAGACCGAGAACGAGACGCGCGGCGGCTTCTACCTGCGCCAGCTGCTCGGATCGGCGAACATCGAGGGCTCGCCGATCTTCCACGTCATGGCAGGCAACCTCGGGTACCAGGTCGAGCACCACCTGTTCCCGGACATGCCCTCCAGCCGCTACGGCCAGATCGCCCCGAAGGTCAAGGACGTGTGTGAGCGCTACGGCCTGCCCTACAACACGGGCCGCTTCGGCAAGCAGCTCGCCACCGTGCAGCGGACCATCGCCCGCCTGGCCTTCCCGGGTGGACACCCCGCGCCCAAGCCCGGCCCCTACATCCCGCCGGCCGACGAGGAGATCACCCGCCCGCTCATTGCCGTCTGATCAAGCGGGCGGCTCCAGCCCGAACGGAGCGCGCCGCACCCGGCGGCGCGCCTTGATCAGCTGCCGCTGCCGGCGCGCCTCGGGCAGGCGCGCCAGGAAGTCGCCGTAGGCGCCCAGCAGCTCGTGCTCGCGCAGCAGCGCGTAGCCGAGGGCGAGCACCTCGTAGGCGATGAGCGGCCCGGCGTCGCGCCACAGCTCGGCTGCCGAGTCGTTCTTGGCGATCATCAGCAGGCGGTTGCGGAACTGGGTGGCGCGATCCTCCGGCGCCGCTGAGGCTCGGGTGGTCGGTGAGTAGGTGCGGATGTGGTGTACCACCGCCGCCGGGGCGTACACCGTGTGCCAGCCCAGCAGCTGGGCCCGCCAGGCCAGGTCGGCATCACACCCCCACCCGGGCATGTTCTCGTCGAACATTCGGCCCTCGATGGCGCAGTCGGCCAACGCCTCGGCCCGCCACAGCGCGGCGGCGCCGTCGGCGCCGAACACCTCGGCGGGACGGCCATAGGACTGGGCGGGCGCGCCGTGGCCGACCAGGCGGTTCTTGCGCCGGCGGTCAAAGGTCATGGCGGCGGAGTCGATCACCTCGAGGCGCTCATCGGCCCCCGGTCCGGCGGTGCGGATCAGCTTGGGGGCGACCGAGCCGACGTCAGAGCGTCCGGTCAGCGCGGAGAGGCAGGCGTCCAGGTAGCCGGGCGCGACGAACGTGTCGGCCTGGAGCAGCGCGATCACGTCGGGCCGCGGCTCGGCGCCGAGCAGCTGAGCCAGACCGGCGTTCATCGCCTCGGTGTAGGGGACGCGGCGGCTGAGCGCCAGCACCGCCAGGCCGTGGCGCGTGGCCACCTCCGCCGTCGCGTCACGTGACGCGTTGTCGATCACCAGCCCGCGGTCAAAGCCCTCGCCGGCGGCGGCGAACAGTGCGCTGTCAAGTCGCTCGGCCTCATCCGAGGAGAGGATCACGAACGCGCTGGTCAGACGCGGATAGGGCCCCAGGCTCACAACAGTTCCTCATATACCCGCCAGGTGGCCGCCGCGGTCGTCGCCCAGCTGAACCCGCCGGCGCGGGCAAGCGCCGCGGCGCCCAGCGCCTCCCGGCGGGCCGGGTCCGACAGCAGCTCGGCCAGCAGGTCCGCCAGCTCGTCCGCGTCGGTGGGCGTGAAGTACGCGCACGCGTCGCCGCCGACTTCCGGCAGGGCTCCGGCGCGGGCCAGCACGGTGGGGCGCCCGCGGACCATCGCGTCCAGCGCCGCCAGCCCGAAGCCCTCATAGACGCCGGGGACCACGACCACCTCGGCTCCGCGGATCAGGGCGTCGAGCTCGGCGTCGGTGACGAAGCCGGCCAGCTCCAGCGGCGCGGCGCCGGCCAGCGCGGCCAGCTGCGGGCCCTGGCCGAGGTCGGCGCCGGCGAGGATGAGCCGGTGGGGGAAGCCGTCGGCGACCAGGCGCGCCCAGGCCGCCACCAGCACGGCCAGGTTCTTCTTGGGGCGCAGATCCCCGGCGCTGAGCAGATACGGTCCGTCCGGGCTGGGCAGGGAGCCGCGCGCGAGGGCGGGGGCCTCCGGGATCACCCGGATCCGCTCCGGGGGGACGCCACAGCGCGCCACCAGGTCCGCGGCGGTGAACTCCGACGGGCAGATGATCCGCTGAGCGGAGCGGGCGGCCCGCGGGACCAGCGCGCGGTACTTGGCCTGGGTGCGCGCGGGCATGTCGCCGTCCAAGGCGAGAAACCCCAGGTCGTGGACGGTCAGCACCCCGGGGCAGGACCGGCGCAGGGGCAGGAAGCTGTCGGGGCCGTGTACCAGGTCCGCGCCCCGCCGGCGCAGCGCCCGGGGCAGGCCCAACTGCTCGAACAGCACCTCCGGCCCGGAGCCCCCGGCGCGGATGGGCCACAGCTGCCGGCCCGCGGGCACGCTCGCGCTCAGCGCATCGAGCAGATGGCGGACGTAGATGCCCGAGCCATGGGGCATGGCCACGTACGCGTCCCGCGCGTCGAACCCGATCAGCGCCATCAGCGCCGGCGCCGTGAGCCGGTGGCCCCGGCGCTGGTCGCCGACCCCGCCGCGACGGCGTCCCGGTAGACCGCCAGCGTGGCGGCGCCCACGTCGGTCCAGGACATGGCCAGGGCATCCGGGGCGGGCCGGGTCGCCGCCTCGGCGGCCCGGATGAGCGCCTCGAGGTCACCGGACGGGGTGAAGCTCGCCCGCGTGCCGAGCACCTCGCGCAGTGCGGGGATGTCGCACGCCGCGACCGGGGTGCCACAGGCCAGCGCCTCGACCGGGACGAGCCCGAAGCCCTCGTCGTCGGATGGGTAGACCACGGCATGGGCCCCGGTGTAGATCGCGGCCAGGTCGGCGTCGGGCACCAGGCCGGTGAGGGTGACGTTGGGCAGCTCACGGGCCCAGTGGCCGGTCGCGCCGACCAGCACGAGCGCCATCTCCCGGCGGGCGCGGGCCAGCGCCGCCACGCGCTTGCGCGGGTCCGGCGTCTGGAGCCCGCCCACCCACAGCAGGTACTCGGGAGGCAGGCCGTAGCGCTTGCGCACCGCCGCGACCTCGGCAGACCCGCGGGGGTGAAAGGCCGGGTCCGCCGCCTCACCGACCACCGCCACCCGCTCGGGGGCCAGGCCCAGCATGGCGATCGCGTCGTCGGCCACCGCCTGGGTGGGCACGATCACCCGGGTGGCCCGCTGCACCGCCAGGTAGCGCAGCTTGAAGCGCAACCCCGAGCGCAGGTACTCCCCCGGCCGCTTGAGCGGAATGAGGTCGTGCAGGGTGACCACCATCGGCACGGCCGGGCGCAGCTGGGCGCCGTCGATCCATGGTGCGTGGTAGACGTCGGTGCGTCCGCCCCGGGGCAGGTGGGTCTCTGACAGGGCGATGCGCGCGTCCTGGCCCAGGGCCGCCATCAGGCTGCGGGCATACCGGGCGATGCCGGTCGAGTGCTTGGTCGCCCGGCTGTCGAAGGCGACACGCAGCGGATCGGCGCCACTCACCGGGGGCCACCGATCCGGCTCTCGAGCAGCGTCGCGATCCGCTCGACGTACGCGGCCGTGCCCCAGCGCACCGCGCGTCGGCGTGCGGCCAGCGACATCGCCTCGCGCCGGTCGAGGACCGCGAGCACCGCACCGGCCAGCGCCGGGGGATCCCCCGGCGGAACCAGCCGACCGCTGACCCCGTCCTCGATCACCTCGACGAGGCCGTCGACCGCGGTGGCGACCACCGGGGTGCCGACCGCCATCGCCTCGGCCAGGACGGTGCCGAAGGGCTCGGAGTGTGAGGGCAGCACCAGCACGTCCATGTGGCGCATGAGACCGGGGGCCCCGTCGCGCCAGCCCCAGTGCTGAACCCCCAGGCGCGCCGCCTCGGCCAGCAGTCCGGCGGTGTACTCGGGTGCGCTCACGTACGGGTCGTCACCCACCAGGACGAACCGCGCCCCCGGGATCGCGCCGCGCAGCGCCGGCACCGCGGCCAGCAGGTCGTGCACGCCCTTGCGCGGCTCCAGGCGGCCCACGAATCCGATGACCGGAGCGTTCCCGCCGTCACCGTCGCGGTCTCCCCACGGCGCCCGGACCGGGGGTGGATCCAGGTCCACACCCAACCCCACGACCACCGGGTCCAGCTGCGGGTCGAGCTCGACCAGGCGTGCGGCGACCGCCGCGGAGTCGGCCAGGATCAGATCGGCGCGGCGCCACAGGCGTGGGGCCCGAGTCACCATGTCGTTGATGTCGAGCACCGACAGGACGCGGCGTCCGCTCAGGGCGGGGAGCAGCCGCCCGGTCACCGATCCGTTGAGGTAGACCACGTCACAGTCGCCAGCCAGGCGCCGGACCTGGGCCCAGCCCGCCAGCGCGCCCGCCCCCCGCCGGCGCGCCAGCCCGCCGGTGGCCAGCGGCTCCCAGGCCAGGCCGGCGGCGAGGATCGCCTCGGCCAGCGGACCCCCGTCCGGCGTGGTCGCCCGCACCCGCCAGCCCCGTGCGGCCAGGCCGCTGAGCAGGCCCAAGGCCACGATCTCCGCCCCGCCCGGATGGTCGACCGGGTTCACCGCCAGCAGACGTCCCGGCGCAGGGGTGAGGGGGGAACCCGGGGTGGCCACGGGCGCCAAATGTATAGCGTGGGTGCGGTGAGGGATTACTACGAGGATCTGTGGGAGCGCCTGCCCGCGCGGCTCTCCCCGGCCGATCTGGAGCGGCGCGCCAGCTTCCTGCTCGCCCACGTGACCGCCGGCCAGCGGATCCTCGACCTCGGCTGCGGGGACGGGGCCTTCAGCGAGCTGATCCTCGAGCACGCCGAGGTGACGCTGACCGCGGCTGACGTCGCGGCGGCGGCCCTGGCCCGCACCCAGTCACGACCACGGGTGGGGGGCCGCGCGGAGTGTCTCCTGGTTCCCTTCGACGGTGACCTGCCGCTCGGAGACAACGCCTTTGACCTCGTGTGGGCGGGTGAGGTGATCGAGCACGTGGCCGACACCGGCCGCTGGCTCTCGGAGGTGCGCCGGGTGCTCGCGCCGGGGGGGCAGCTGCTGCTCAGCACTCCGAACCACACCCGGCTGGGGCTGGCGCGGCGGGGAATCGCCGCCTTCAGCCCGCCGTTGGGTGACCACCTCCACCTCTACAACCGGGCCAGCCTCCGCGAGCTGCTGGGCGCCTTCGGCTTCGACCCCGTCGAGGTGCGTGCCGCGGGGCTCCTCGGCCCCCTCTCGGGCCTTCTGTTGGCCTCCGCGCAGCGCTGAAGGCGGCACGCCAAGTGCGCGGAGCCGCCACACTGACGCCGGTGCTTAAGACAGGATCAAGGCGGTGAGGGTCCTGATCGACACCACCTATGCGGCCCGGGCGCCGCTGTCGGGCACGGCCATCTACCTGGAGAACCTCATCCGCGAGCTCGCCGCCCAGGGCGAGGTCGAGGTGCAGGAGGCCCAGAACGAGCGCCGCGCCCCGCCGGCCGGCGGGGGAGCCGGGAGCGCTCTCAACGCCGCCGCGGACACCTGGTGGTCGGAGATGGAGCTGCCGCGCCTAGCCCGGCGGGCCAAGGCCGACGTGATCCACCACGCCCTGCCCGCCCGCGCACACGGCCGCGTGATCCCCCAGGTGGTAACGGTGTATGACCTCGCCTTCGAGGCGCTCCCGGGCATGTTCGACCGCCGGTTCGCCACCTACGCCCACCTCACCTACCGCCAGGCCGCCCAGGCCGCCGAGGGCGTCATCGCCATCTCCGAGACCACCGCCCGGGAGGTCACCCGGCGCTGGCGCATCCCCCCGGCGCGGATCACCGTCGCCCAGCTCGGACCGGGCCAGCGTCTCCCCGAGGTCCCGCCGCGTGAGCGCACCCACTTCCTCTACGTCGGCGATTCCGAGCCCCGCAAGGACCTGAGCACGCTGCTGGTCGCCTACGCGGACTACCGCGGCTCCCGGCTGGCGGCGGTCCCACAGACCGCCGCCGGTGTCCCCGGAGATGACTCCGGCCCGCTGCCGCTCGTCCTCGCCGGCGACGTCGAGGATCCCGCCCAGCCCGGCGTCTCGGTGGAGCGCGCCGTCGACACCCAGCGCCTGGCCGAGCTCTACGCCGGGGCGGTCGCGCTGGTCAACCCGGCCCTGTACGAGGGCTTCGGCCTCACCGTGCTGGAGGCCATGGCGGCCGGCACCCCGGTCATCGCCGCGGCCAACGCCGCCGCGCTGGAGGTCGGCGGCGACGCCCTGGCCCCCTATCCGCCCGGGGACAACCTGGCCCTGGCCCGGACGCTCATCGCCCTCGCCGCCGACCCGGCCGAGCGGGCCCGGTTGACGGCGGCGGGTCGAACCCAGGCGGCGGGCTTCTCCTGGGCCGAGTGCGCACGCGCCCACGTGTCCGCCTACGCTCTGGCTGTGAAATCCCGCCGCCGGCGCCGGTGACGCCCATGAAGATCGCCATCCTCGGCACCCGCGGGATCCCCGCGTCCTACAGCGGTTTCGAGACCGCCGTCGAGCAGATCGCCGCGCGGCTGTCGGACCGCGGGCACCAGGTCCTCGTCTACTGCCGCAACCATGTCGTCGACCCGTCGCTGAAGACCTATCAGGGCGCCGAGCTCGTCCACCTGCCGACGATCCAGAACAAGTACCTCGACACCTTCACCCACACGCTGCTGTCCTCCTGGCACGTCGCGCGGGTGACCCGGCCGGACGTGGCGCTGTTCTTCATCGCGGGCAACTCGCCGATGTGCCGGGTCACCCGCTGGGCCTCCATCCCGTCGGTGATCAACGTCGACGGACTCGATTCGGACCGCTCCAAGTGGCCCGGGCCGGCCAAGGCCTACCTGCGCTTCGCCGAAAGCCGGGCGCCGGAGTGGTCAGACCGGGCGATCACCGACTCCAATGTGGTGGCGGACGTGTTCGAGGGGCGCTACGGCAAGCGCATCGGCGTCATCCCCTACGGCGTGGAGAACCCCGGGCACCGCGGCACCGCGACCCTCAAGCGCCTGGGCCTGGAGCCGCGGCGCTATCTGCTGTTCGTCGGTCGCCTCGAGCCCGAGAACAACTCCCACCTGCTCGTCGAGGCGTTCAGCCGCATCAGCGCCGAGCGGGCCCGCGGGATGAAGCTGGCCATCGTCGGCGGCGCGCCGTATGCCGACGACTACATCCGCCAGGTGTGGCGCGCGGCCGACCCGCGCGTGGTGTTCGGCGGCTACATCTTCGGCCAGGGCTACTGGGAGCTCCAGCATCACGCCTACGCGTTCGTGGCGCCGACCGAGGTGGGGGGCACCCATCCCGTCCTGCTCGAGGCGATGGCGGCCGGTAACTGCATCCTGGTCAACGACCACAAGCCGAACCTCGAGACGGTCGGGGACGCCGGCCTGTACTTCGACGGCAGCGCCGGCGTGGAGGACCTGACCCGTCAGCTCGAGCGCCTGCTCGACGAGCCGCGTCTGGTGGAGGACTACCGAGCCCGGGCGCTGGCCCGCTCGGCGCAGTTCTCCTGGGACGTGGTGACCGACCAGTACGAGGCGCTGCTCGAGGAGGTCGTCTCCGCGCGTGAGCCCGGCCGGCTGCCCGCCTACCTGCTCGAGCCCGGGCCGGCCCCCGTGCCCGTCAGCGCCTGAGCGCGCTCAGCGCTTGACCTGGACCGCCACGCGGCGGCTGGTGAACGTGCCACGGGTGAGGTCGTGCGCGGCGCTTGCGCCGACCGTGCCGCGCCACACCGAGCGCACGTAGCCGCTGCCGGGGAGCCTCACGCGCGTGTTGAAGTAACCGCTCCGGGTTCGCGTGTGCGCGGTGGTGAGGGTGCGCCAGCGGACCCGGCCCGTGGCGGTCCACTGGACCTCGACCGCCTGGCTCGCGCGCCGGTCCGCGGGCCGCACCTGGCCCCAGACCTTCACCGAGGTGCCGGGACTGACGTGGGTGCTCGGCAACCAGAGGGGCATCCGGTAGGCGCCATACGCCGGCTTGGGCGAGCCGTTCAGGTACTCCAGACCGGTCTGGAAGGTGTCCCAGTAGTCGTACTGGCGGCGGGTGTAGAGCGGGTTCGGCGCCGAGTCGCGCAGCAGGAATTGGGCCACGGTCCGGACCCGGGGGTTGAGGTAGGACAGGTAATCGGCCTCATTCAGGTAGGCGGCCTGCTCGGCGAGGGAGACGACCTGGTGGGGGTCCGGCGGCTTGGTCTCGTAGCCGTACTCGGTGAAGTACAGCGGGATCTTGCGGTGGACACCGTAGGTGCTGAAGGTGCGGTTGAGGAACGTCTCGAGCCGGCCGATATCTGACAGCGGGGCCTCGTTGACGTCGGCCTGGCGGTAGCTGGGGGTCTCGAAGAAGTCGTAGGGATGATGGGCGAACCCGGTGGCGTCAAACAGCCCCGGGTTGGCCTTCTTGAAGGCGGACGCCGTGCCCCGGGCGGGACAGCCGACCGCCTTGGCCGCGGCCCCGCGCAGCGGCCTGTCCTTCGCGGTGACGCAGTAGAGCGCGCGCAGGAAGGGGATCGGCGTCATCGCGGTGTAGAAGCCGCCGGTGTCCTTGCCCTCCGGGGCCGTCTCACCGACCAGGATGGTGTTCGTCTTCACGGTGTGGCCCGCGTCGGCCAGTCCCGCGTAGGCGGCGTCGACCAGCCGGCGGTAGTACTTCGGCGACTCCGCGACGGTCTTACCACCCACCTTCAGCCATTGGGGGGCCAGCCAGCCCGGCTGGTTGGGCTCGTTCCAGATCGACCATTGATTGACCGCGGGCAGCCCCTCGTAGTGGCCGCTGTAGCGCGAGCCGATGGCGTAGACGAAGTCAAAGAAGTCGCTCGCGTTGGGCTTCCAGTGCGTCGCGGCGCGCGTGGTGGGGGACCCTGTGCCCATCGCCCACAGCGGTCCGGGCCCGGTGAGGTTGTACTGCACGGTGATCCCGTACAGAGGCGCCAGTCCGGCCAGACGGTCATAGGGCGCCCAGTTGGTGCTGGGATAGCTCGCGGGGTCTGCCGCCTGGGGCTCACCGGGGCCGAAGCCGGCCGGAGCGGTGCGTGAGGTCGGGTCCGGAGCGATGCTCGCCCACTCGACGTTGACCCGCACGGTCTCCACGCCGAGCTGCTGGAGCTTGGCCAGCGCGTTGGCGACCGTCTGGGCGTTGGAGTCGACCAGCAGCTGGTCGTCCTGGAGGATCGAGGTCTGGGCTGAGTCCGCCAGGGCTCCCGCGGCGCCGAACAGGAGGCCGGAGAACAGGATGAGCGCGGTCAGGACGACGAGGCGGCGGGTCCGGGTCATCCCATCCTCTGGCAGGGCGCGGGCGTCCGGTGGGCCTGAGCGGCCGCGAGCGCTTCCTGCTGGCATTGGCTGTCGGTGACGTCGAGCATGATGGCGCGCTTCAGTGGGGTGAGCGCCGCAGTGAAGGCACCGCGACTGATGAGGTAATCGCCGAGCATGGCGAAAGGTTGCGCATTATCGGGTTGGGCTTGGGTTGCCTTGACCAGCGCCGCCTGGGCCGCGCCCGGCTCACGGTAGGCCTCAAAGACGGTGGCCTGGGTCTCGTAGGCGTTGACGGACAGGGGGTCCTGGCTCACCGCGGCGTCGGCGTCGGCGAGGGCGGCCGGGCCGTCTCGGCCGAGCAGGGCGCTCTGTGACGCGCCGGCGCTCTGGGTCGAGCGCATCGGCTGGAGGCTCTCCCAGGCGACCGCCAGGGTGACCGCGGCGAGGCCAGTCAGAGCGAGGATCGCGCCGGGGCGCGTGCTGAGGGGCCGGGGTGGCGCCACGGCCGGTCGATCCGGACCGGCCGCGGCGTGCTGCGCCTGGGCGGCGCGACCCGGGGTGCCGATGCCGGCGATCCAGCCGGCGGCCACGAGCGCCGGGACGGTGACGCCGGGGAAGTACCAGGTGTAATCGATCGTCGAGGAGGCGCCGAAGGCGACCACCACGCCGATCAGCGCCCAACGGGCGTCGAGCTCGCCCGCGTCGATCGGGGGGGCGAGGCGGGCCGTCCGGGTGCGCACGGCGCCGACCGCGTCCCGCCACCAGGCGCTGAACAGGGCGAGGTTGACCGCGATGCCGAGCAGCCCGAGGCTGGCGAAGTTGTCCAGGACGTAGGAGTGCGCGTCGTGGGCGGTGTTGCCCGCCGGAGTCAGCAGGGCGTCGGGGTAGCGCTGGAGCGCGGGATAGAAGGTGCCGGCCCCGGCACCGCCCAGCAGATGGTGACGACCGATCGACAGCGCCTGGCGCCAGTAGGCCGAGCGGCTGTTGTCCAGGGAGGCGACCCGGCTCGCGTGGTCTCCGAGACCCGGGTTGTTGGCCGTCAGGCGGCTCCACAGGTGAGAGATCTCACCGGTGGGTCCCCGGTGGTTGAGGATGAGCCACGCCACGATGAGCGCGGGCACCGCGGCGGTGAGCGCCAATAACCCGCGGTCGAACCAGCGCAGACGGGCGGCCGGCTGGGGCTGGGCGTCGAGCCGGCGCGCCAGGACGGTGACGGCGCTGGCGAGGCCGGCGGCGACCACCACGATGATCGCCCCGAGCACCAGGCCGGCGGCCAGGCGAGGGAGGTGATTGACCCCGTCGCCGTAGAGCGAGTTCGGACCGTCGTCGGAGATGGTGTTGTCGATGAGCGCGTAGAGGCAGATCGGCAGCGCACCGATCAGGCCCAGTCCCAGCATCACCACGCCGCGGCGGCGGGCGCGCAGGAAACACAGGGGCAGGACAGTCCCGAACAGCGCCGCCGCAATGGCGCTGCGGGAATAGGAGAGCGCGACGACGGTCACGGCGATGGCGATGCCGGCGACCGCCAGACCGGTCATCGCCGCGCGGCCGCGGCGGCCGGCCAGCCAGATCAGCCCTGGCAGGGCCATCGCGCCGGTCAGGCCGGTGGCGTTCCAGTAGCCCGTGGGCGCCACGAGCCGCCCGTAGCTGGGCTGGTCATAGAGATGGAGCGCGAACACCTTGACCGCCAGAGCCCAGATGCACAGGGCCACGGCGGCCAGCGTGACGGCGCACAGGGCCCCGCGGCTGACGCCACCGCTGTGGCGGGCCGCCGCCAGGGCCACCGTGAAGACGCCCAGATAGGCCACCGTCCGACCACTCTCCTCCCAGGACTGGTCCGGCGCCACCGACCAGGCGATCGACAGGGCGGTGAGGGCCGCCAGCCCAGCGAACAGACCCAGGGTGAGCGAGCCCGCGCCATCGCGGCGGTAGATCACCAGCGCCGCGAGCGCCACCCCGCCGGCCACGATGAGGACCACGTCCACCCACGAGGTGGGAACCTGGGTGGGCGGTTGGCTGAGGTCCCCGCCCTGGGTGATGAGCGCGAGGGCCACGAGCAACGCAGCGCCCAGGAGCGCCGGGCGCGGGCGTCGCAACGTCGGGAGCGTCGGGGTGGGGCGGGTGGTTACCAACTGCGGTGAGTCTCGAGGGTCTGGGCGGCCCGGGCGGGGCTGATGTGGGGGTGGGCGGCCAGGAAGCTCCGGGATTCCGCCAAGGCCGCGGACTGATCGTATGACGCGCCGACCGGACGCAGGGCGTGGGCGACCGGGGTGGCGTCGATCACCCCGACCCGCCAGCCCTGCGCGGCGGCCACCGCGCCCCAGTGGGCATCCACGCCCCAGCCGACGCGCAGGTCCGGAAAGGGCAGCAGCGTGGCGAAGGTGTCGCGGTGGAAGGCGACGAGCGGGCCGATCTCGACGAAGGCCGTCTCGCGCAGGACACTGCCGGACCGCCGGCGGGTGACCGGCCAGGCGGCGTGGGAGAGCCGCCGGTGGGCGGGCTGGGCCAGGCTGAGGCCATGGCGCTCGGCGAGGAAGAGGAACGCGTCGAGGAACCCCGTGGGCAGGGTGACGTCGTCGTCGATGACGATCAGCCAGTCGGCGGCACGCAGCCCCGGGCTGGCGTCAGCGAGCCGGTTGAGGTTCTCGAAGCGACCACGGTCACCGGCGTCGCCGCGGGCGACCGTCACCTGGTGGCGGGAGCGCTGGAGCTCGGCGAGGGCGGCGTCAAGGATGTTCGGGGCGTCGGCGCGCTCGAGCGCCAGGACCTGGACGTTGCGCCGGGGTCCCCACTGTGCGCAGTCGCGGGCCAGGCGCTGGCGGGTCAGCGCCGAGCGGATGTCCGTGGTCGCGTCGGCCAGCCGGGCGAGGGTGAGCGCCCGGCGCCCGGCCACGTAGCCGCTGTGGCCGGACACGAAGTCCCCCGGCTCAGCCGGCACCGGTGGGGTGGGGGCGAGGGCCTCCTGGATGCGGCCGAGTGAGTGGGCGGCGAAGATCAGGCCGTAGCTGCACCGGCGGGTGATGGCATGCCAGCCGGCGCCGGCTAGGTCGCGCAGCTCCTTGACCAGGGTCGGCGCAGTGCCCTTGCGCAGGTCATTGGCCCGTGAGGCGCGGCCCAGGTGGTATCCGGCCCGCGCCAGGCTGGGCAGCCGGGCGTCGCGGCCGGTGCGGCGATGCATCAGGCCGGCGGCGGCGATGTAGCGCACACGCCCACCGGCGGCCTGAAGGCGGTCGAGCCACTCCTCCTCATCCCCGCGGCCGTTGAGGCGCTCGTCAAAGCGTCCCGCCCGGGTGATCGCCCGCGGGCGCAGGGCCAGGTTGGCGCCCCACACGTAATGACAGTCGCGGTCCTCGGAACCGAGGTCCAAGGTGGTGATCGGCGTAGGTTCAGCCCCGCAGTGGCGCGGTCCACCCCCCTCCAGGACGGCGCTGATCGGCCCCCCGAACACGTCGTGGTCGGGATGGGACGCCGCGCCGGTGAGGAGCGCGGAGAGCCAGCCGGGCGGCGCCGCCACGTCGTCGTCGCAGAAGACGATGAGCTCGGCGTCCCGGGCGCCAGCCCAGTCGAGCGCCGCGTTGCGCGCGGCGTTGAGGCCGCTGGCGGCAGGACGGGCGATGATCTCGGCATCGTGCCGGCCGGCCAGCTCGGCTGACGCGGGATCCGGTCCGTCGAGCACGACCAGCAGATCAGCGCCGAGGGCCGTGGTCTGAGGAGCGATTGAGTCGAGGGCGACCTCGAGGTATGCGGCCCGGCCCTGGGTCGGAACCGCGACCGTGACTCGGCTCAAGCGCGGAGCGCGCGCCGCCGGTGGCGGCTCAGCTGAGCCGCGAAGCAGGCGACGAAGCGCGGGTTGTAGCGGAAGTACCGCTTCCACAGACGCCGTGGCTCCTGCACGAGGCGGAAGGCCCATTCCATCCCCGCCTTCTGGAGCCAGTTCGGCGCCTGGGGGACGAGGCCGGCGTGGAAGTCAAAGGCGGCCCCGACGCCCAGCAGCAACGGCGCCTCCAGCCGCGGGCGCATGTCCGCCATCCACTTCTCCTGCTTGGGCACGCCGATGCCGACCCACACCACGTCGGGCTTGGAGCCGTTGATCTCCGCGACCACCGCGGCGGTCTCCTCGTCGCTCAGCGGACGGTGGGGCGGGGAGTAACCCCCGACGATCTTCAATCCCGGATGGCTCTTGCGCAGGTTGAGAGCGAGCTGGACCAGTGCGCCCTGGTTACGACCGCCGTACAGGTAGAGGCGCTGGCCGGTCTGGGCCGCGTGGGCGCAGGAGCGCCACATCAGCTCGGGGCCGTAGACGCGGTCGGCCAGCGAGTGACCCAGCAGATTGATCGCCCACACCAGCGGCTGGCCGTCGGGCACGTTGACGCTGGAGCCCAGCAGCGCCGCCTCGAGCTGGGGGTCCTCCTTGGAGGCCATCACCGAGTGAACGTTGGCGACGCACACATATCCCTGCTGCCGCGCGCTCACGAACTCGTCGATCAGCCCGATCATCGCGGTGTAGTCAGTCAGCGCCAGCGGGACGTCGAGGATCTCGACGCTCTGAGGCAGCTCTACGGCAGAGATGTCCTTTGCATGGATTGGCGTTTCCAACACGTGGCTTGAGTCCGTTCCTGGTTTGCGAGCTCCGCGCGATCAGACGGAGCCCCTAGCACCAAACGCGAAAATCCCCCCGAGGTTTCGCGACGATGAGCGGTGCAGGACGTCGTTCAGATTATCCGGACCTGCCGGACGGCAGCGTTTCGTCCTTTGCATGCTGTTTCCAGCATCGTCGCGAGGTAAACCCCGCCGGAGCGGCCCGCCCGGATTCCTCAGAGGTTCTCGGCGACGAAGGGGGCTTCACGGTGGAAGACCCAGAGACCAAGCAGGAAGATCGTCGGGATGATGGCGGCCGAGATCAGCACGGGCCCCCAGCTTCCGGCAGCGACGTGGACGTTGGGGAACGGCTCACCCTTGAAGGGCGACCCGTTCGGCGGGTTGAGCAGAACCTTCTTGTAGGAGTGGATGAAACTGTGGCCCATCTGCACTGTCAGCAGGGCGAAGGGGTTCAGCAGCGCGTACTTCTCAGCCTTAGCGAAATAGAAGGCGGGATACATGATCGGGGTGGCGTAGAACAGCACCTGCGAGAGCACCTCCCAGATGGGCTGGACGTCGCGGAAGCGGACATAAAGTGCGCTCAACAACATCGCGAAGCCGAGGGCGAGCATGAGGAAACCCCCGGCGATGGGGATCATCTCCAGCCAGGACCAGCTCGGATAAACACCGTTGATGAGAGCGAACACCACGACGGCGATCGAGTTCATGCACAGGTTGAACAGCGAGGTCATCGAGGTGGCGATGGGGATGGCTAGGCGTGGGAAGCGGACCTTGCGCAGCATCGCCTCGCGGCTGACGAGTGACACCACCGCGTTGCCGGTCGCCTCGGCGAAGAAGGTCCACAGCACGATTCCGGTGAGCAGATTGACGCCGTAGTGGGGGATGCCCTTGCCAACGTGCAGCACCTCGGTGAAGAACACGTAGATCACGCCGAAGAAGAGCAGCGGGCGGATGAGCTGCCAGAAGTAGCCGAGGAAGGACCCGAAGTAGCGCAGCTTGAAATCGGTCCGCGCCAGGGTGAACACCAGCTCCACGAAGCGACGTGGGCTGCCGCCGAGCGCAGAGGGCCCCTGATGCTGGACCTGCATGTGCCGCTCGATGATCGCCATACGCGCGAGCACGCTAGCAGCGTCGGAGGGCGATTACGGGCGGATGCGGCCGGGTGTGTCGGCAGCGGGTGGGCGGCCTGTAACCTGCGGCGCCGTGACGGTCACACGCTTAGAGCAGGACCAAATCGACACCCCTCGCGGAGACGTGGTCGTGGTCATCCCCGTCTACGGGGGCCACGATCTGTTCACGGCCTGCCTGGCCAGCGTGCTGGCGCACACGGCGCCGGACGTACCCATCCTCGTCTGTGACGACGCCAGCCCGGACACCCGTTCCGGAGAGTTTGTCGCCGAGGTGCAGGCGGCCGAGCCGGGGCGGCCGCTGCATTATCTGCGCCAAGCACGGAACCTGGGCTTTCCCGGCAACGTCAATGCCGGGTTCGCCGCCGCCGCGCCCGCTGACGTGATCATCCTCAACTCCGACTGTGAGGTCGGCGAGGGGTGGGTGCAGCGGTTGCGTGAGGCGGCCTACTCCGACTCCACCGTGGCCACCGCCACGGCGCTGACCAACCATGGGACGATCGTCTCCACCCCGGCGCTGACACCGGGTCCGCTCCCCGCGGAGTGGACGGTCGACCAGGCCGCCGCCGCCGTCGCGGCGGCCTCCCTGCAGCTGCGCCCGCGGCTGCCGACCGCCATCGGGCACTGCGTCTATGTGCGGCGCTCAGCCCTGGAGCTCGTGGGGGCGTTCGACCTCGCCTTCAGCCCGGGGTACGGGGAGGAGGTCGACTTCTCCCAGCGCTGTCTTAAGGCGGGCCTGTGCCACATCGTCGCCGATGATGTCTTCGTGCTCCATCACGGTGGCTCGAGCTTCGAGCGGACCGGCCGCAAGAGCGAGATCCAGCTGGCGCACGAGGAGATCATCGACGCGCGCTACCCGTACTACGCCCAGACGGTCAAGGGCGTCGAGCGTGAGCTGGGCCAGCTCGCCCGCGCCGTCGGCGTGGCCCGGCGCGCGTTGCGGGGCATGCATGTGCTGGTCGACGTGCGGGTTCTGGCCGGCGCCACCACCGGCACCCAGATCCACGCCGTCGAGCTGCTCGGAGCGCTGGCTCGCATGGATCGGGTGCGCCTCAGCGCGCTGGTCCCTGACAGTCTCAGCGCCTATGGCGCTCAATCGCTGAGGAAATTGCCGGAGGTCGAGCTGATCAGCCGGCGTGACGCCGAGGCCCGCCATGACCGCTTCGACGTGGTGCACCGGCCCTTCCAGATCAACAACTTCGACGATCTCGCGCTGCTGCGCCGCCTGGCCGACCGTCTGGTGGTCACCAACCAGGACCTCATCGGCTACCACAACCCCGGCTACTTCACTGACTACGACCGCTGGGCCGGGTACCGCCACATCACCCGGGCCGCCCTGTCGAGCGCCGACAGTGTCCTGTTCTTCTCCGAGCATGCCCGTCAACAGGCGCTGGCCGAGAACCTCGTCGAGCCGAGTCGCACCCGCGTCGTGCACATCGGCGTCAACCACGTGATCGGTTCGATTCCCGAGTCGCCGGTCCCGCCCCGGGGAATCGAGCTGCTGGCCCCCGACGAGCCGGCGATCGTCTGCCTCGGCACCGACTTCCAGCACAAGAACCGGGTCTTCGCCCTGCGTGTGCTGACCGAGCTCAAGCGCCGACACGGCTGGGCGGGCAAGCTGGTGCTGGCGGGACCGCCGGTCGACCAGGGCTCCTCACGTGGGCAGGAGGCGCAGCTGCTCAGCTTGGACGCCGGTCTCTCGGCCGCGGTCATCCGGCTCGGTGCGGTGACCGAGGAAGAGAAGGCATTGCTTTACGCGCGGGCGTCACTGGTGTTCTATCCGACCGTGCATGAGGGGTTCGGGTTGGTGCCCTTCGAGGCCGCTGACCACCAGCGGCCGTGTATGTGGGCGGCGGGGACGTCGCTGTCGGAGGTCCTGGATGACTCGGCCTCCGGCATCGTCGCCTGGGATCCGGTGGCCACCGCCGCAAACGCCCACGCGCTGCTCACCGACTCAGCCGCCGCGGCGGCGAACCTCGCGGCGATCCGCACCGCCGCCGCGAAGCTGAACTGGGACGCCACCGCCCAGGGTCTCTTGCAGGCCTACGGCGACGCCGCGGACCAGCCGCCCGTGCCGGGTGTGGGCAACGGCATGGGCGGTCTCAGCGCCGAGGCGCTTGACCTGAGCGAGGATGCGCTCAATCTCATTGGACCCGGCGGAGCGCTTCCCCTGGAGATGCAACGCCCGCTACTCGCCCTGGCCACCCACCGGTCAATCAGTGGGCCGGTGTTCGCGGGGGTTCGCATGGCCTATCGCCTGGGGTACGCCCTCAACGCCCGGCGCGGCGCCTCATAGGCGCCGCTCCCAGCCTGACTAGCTGATCTCGAAGTTGTGGGGGAGATCCACCGCGCCACCGCCGGAGTGGGTGGCGTGGATGAGCAGGCTGGCCATGTCCTCGCGCAGATCGAAGGCGTCGGCCCCGATCCCGTCGCGGGTGATTGCGGCCGTGAGCCGGTAGCGGCCCGGGGCGAGCCAGTTCTCGAAGCGCAGCTTGACCGTGGCGATCTGCCCGGCGCGGAAGCGGCCGGTGGGGCCGTGCTCGAGCCCGGTGCCGACCGCAAAGGCGTGGCGGCCCTGGTCATCGAACAGGCTCATCGAGAACATCGGATCCTCGGTGTCCTGATGGAAACGGACCTCGAGCACGATGTCGCAGGCCTCGCCCTGGATCGCCGCCACGATGTGCTCGCCTGAGGCGTTCTGGAAGTGGGCGCTGAGCAGTTCGGCGACGGGCGCCCGTCGCAGCACCTCCGGACCGTTGTTCTCCAGCGCCTCGTCGCGGATGCGCCGGAAATTCAGTTCGTTGTACTGACGGGTGATGCTCCCGGGGTCGCTGATGTCGACCACCTTGCCGCGGTCCATGAGCATCGCCCGGTCACAGAAGTGCTCCACCGCGGCCATGTCGTGGGTGACGAAGATCATCGTCTTGCCCTCGTTGCGCAGGCGCGTGAACTCGTCGAAGCATTTCTGCTGGAAGTTGGCGTCACCGACGGCCAGCACCTCGTCGATGAGCAGGATGTCCGCGTTGACCTGGATCGCCACCGAGAACGCCAGTCGGACGTGCATGCCGGAGGAGTAGTTCTTCAGCTTCAGGTCCATGAACTCCTCGAGTTCGGCGAACTCGATGATCTGGGGGAGCCGCTCCTCGGCCTCTTTGCGGGTGAGCCCCAACATGATTGCGTTGATGATCGCGTTGTCCCGTGCCGTGAGCTCAGCGTTGAAACCGACGCCCAGCTCAATAAACGGCGCGAGGTGCCCGTCGATGCCCAGCTCACCGCTGTCGATGCGGTAGATCCCGGCCAGGCACTTCAGGAGGGTGCTCTTGCCGCTGCCGTTGCGCCCGACGATCCCGAAGAACTCACCCTTGCCGATCTCCACCGTCACGTCGTTGACGGCATGCAGCATCTCAAATCCACGGTTGCGGAAGCCGTGCAGAGCGCGCTGCTTGAGCGTGTGAAACTGCTCGTGGGGCAGTTTGAAACTCTTCTTCACCTCGTGAAGATGGACGGCCGTCGGTCGGGAGGGCGGAAGCGAAGTCGACCTGAGCGCGCGTGGATCGAGGATCGTGCTCACATTGGCGGACGTTAGCGCAGGCCTACGTCAATCAACTCAGACACGCGCGACCCAATTCACCCGTAACCGGGAGTAGAAGCCGTGGGCGAACTCCTCCAGGGTGTAGGGACCGTTGCCGTCGAGATCGAACAGGCGGTAACCGACCTGGTCGCACAGGAGCGCCCAGATGTCGCGCGGGTGGGTCCCGTAGGCCTCGGCCGAGCCTGAGCCATGTTCGAACACCAGCGTCGGGTGATGGCGCTTCAGGGTGCCCCTCGCGCCTGCCAGAACCTGGAGTTCGGCACCCTCTACGTCGAGCTTGATCAAGGTCGGTGCATAGTCGGGATCCAGCACGTCGTCCAGTCGCGCGGTCTGGACGCTGATCTGGGTGATCTCCGCCTCCACGCCGGGCGGCAGCGCTCGGGACCGAAAGCCGCTGAGCCCCTCCGCGTCGCCGCTGACGTGGGAGAAGTCCACCGTCTGGTCGGAGTCCGACAGGGCGATCTGGTGAACCTCGACCCGCGGGAATCCCTTCGCCAGCTCAGCGGCGAGCCATGGGATCGGCTCGAACGCGATGTGCTGACCCGTTGGAGCCACTCGCAGGATCTCCTCGAGCACCAAGCCGCGGTGCGCCCCGATGTCCACACAGGCCGAGTCCGGTCCGAGGGTGAAGGCGAGCAGCCGACGCATGTTCTCCCAGTCGACCCTGTCGCGCTGTCGCAGGAACGCGGCGGAGTCGACCTCGGCTGCCCAGGCCATCTCGGAGCTCACCCAGCGTGACGGCCCGTCGATCGGCAGCGCACGACCGCGCGCCGCCAGCAGAATCGTCCGGGCCCGGTTCAGCGCGCGCAGGTGAAGCGGCTTGGTGGCCCAGCGTTGGCTGAGCGGCTCCGCCACTGCGTGCGATGACGTCGTTGAGCCTGGCACGCGGGCAAGCCTACCGCCGGCTCGGCTGTCGCTTGATCGCCGGAAGGAGCGTCGAGTACGCTGGCGCCATCTTGATCGGTCCGACAGCTCACCGGCGATGACGCAGCGGCGCGCACTCATCACCGGCATCACAGGACAGGACGGCTCCTATCTGGCCGAGCTTTTGCTGGACAAGGGGTACGAGGTCCATGGCATGGTCCGGCGCTCCTCGACCGAGAAGTTCGACCGCATCGACCACATCCGTGAGCGCATCAGCCTCCACCAGGGCGACCTGCTCGACCACCGCAGCCTGGTCGACGCGCTACGCGCGTCCGAGCCGGATGAGATCTACAACCTGGCGGCGATGTCCTACGTCGCCGCCTCCTGGGTCCAGCCGACGCTGACGGCCGAGTTCACCGGCACCGGCGTCACCCGGCTGCTGGAAGCGATGCGCGAGGTGTGCCCCGAAGCGCGCTTCTATCAGGCGTCCTCGAGTGAGATGTTCGGCAAGGTGCTCGAAGTCCCCCAGACCGAGTCGACCCCGTTCTACCCGCGCTCGCCCTACGGCGTGGCCAAGGTCTACGGGCACTTCATCACGGTCAACTACCGCGAGTCCTACGGTCTGCATGCCACCAGCGGCATCCTGTTCAACCACGAGAGCCCGCGCCGCGGCCTGGAGTTCGTGACCCGCAAGATCACCTGGCATGCCGCCGCGATCAAGCTCGGTCTGCGCAAGCAGCTGGCCCTGGGCAACCTCGATGCCGAGCGCGACTGGGGCTTTGCGGGCGACTACGTCGAGGCGATGTGGTTGATGCTCCAGCAGGACCGCGCCGACGATTACGTGATCTCCACCGGTGAAGCCCACTCGGTGCGGGAGTGCGTCGAGATCGCCTTCGACCAGGCGGGGATCCCGGTCGAGGGGCATGTCGTGACCGACCCGACCATGCTGCGGCCCGCTGAGGTCGACCAGCTCATCGGCAGCTCGGCCAAGGCCAAGCAGGACCTCGGCTGGGAGCCGGAGGTGAGCTTTGAGCAGCTCATCCGGATGATGGTCGACGCCGACCTCAAACTGTTGGCCGCGGCGCCAGCCCAGGCGGTCCGCCCTTAGCCACCGCGGCTGGCTCGGGTTCCGACTCAGCGTCGGGTGGGCGGCACAGCGGGCGTAAGGGAACGACGATGGGGATCCACACGGTTCAGTCGGAAGAGGAATCCGCGCGTCCGAGAAACATCGGTCGTGGCGTCGATGCGCGCCTGGGCGTCCTCGTTCTCGTCCTGGCGATCGCGGTGCTGCGCTACCTGCCGCTGCGCAATAACGGCTGGTTCCTCGACGACAACCTCTACCTGATCATCGCCCACGCGAACGGGTTCAACCTCCCGTGGCTCTTCAACAACCTGTTCGAGCACTTCGGGATCCTCTACCGATTCTCATTCACCGTGCTCGTGCACCTGATGCCGATCAGCTGGCGTTGGATGCTGCTCGTCGATCTGATCCTGCTGGCCGGATCCGTATACCTGCTGGATCGCTGTCTGCGACTGCTGATCGACTCGGTGTGGGCTCCGCTGCTGCTCGCCGGGGCCTTCGGTCTCTCGGTGCTGTTGATCGAGGCCACCGAGTGGGCGTCCTCCGGCCTGCAGAACTTCCCCACCGCCTTCGGCGATCTGCTCTGCCTCTACGGGTACCTGCGCTATCTCGACACCCCATCGCGTCGATGGATCGCGCTGTCCTGCGCCGGCATGGCCTTCGGGCTGGCGTTCTACGAGAAGGGCGCCTTCATGATCGGCTACCTGCCGCTGATCCGGATCGGCCTACTCTCCGGCTCGTTGTCCTGGCCGCAGTTCCGGGCTGCGCTGAGACAGGAGCGTGCTTACTGGCTGACGTTTATCGCGGTCTGGATCCTTTGGTTCATCGGTCTGAAGATTGCCAAGGCCGGCGGCGTGTTCATCGACCCCAGCGTCAGCCAGTGGGCGCAGTACTGGCGCATCATGTGGGGCCAGACCCTCGTGCCGGCCATCTTCGGCCTCCACCTTCCGGCTGCCGGGGTGACCCACCGCCAGGTCATCGAGGGCATCGTCCTCGAGGCTGTCGTGCTGGCCGGGATGGCCATCTCGATCCTGCGCAAGCGCCGAGCGTGGCGAGCGTGGGCGATCCTGCTCATCGCCGTCATCGCCAACGGGATCCTAGTCGCCGAGGAGCGCGTTGTCGTGCTCAAAGCCCCCGCGAGCATCGCCGGGGACTCCCGCTACCTCCTCGACTTCTCCTGGATGGTGCCTCTGATGATCGCCCTGGCGTTCTCCGGCACCGTCCGGTTCTGGCCGAGCGCCCAGCGCCTGAGGGTTCCCCTTGGGCTCCCGGCCCCGGGGCGGCCACGGCTGCTGGCCGTCGGCGTGCTCGTCCTGGCGGGTGCCTACATCGTGGCCGCACAAGTGAACACCGCTGTGCTGCAGCGGGGATGGTTCGGATCGGACGCTTTGGTGTGGGAACAGAACCTGCAGAACGGCTACGCACTGTTCAGCAAGCACGGCGCCACGCCGGTGATCGCCGACAGCGAGACCCCCTATGAGGTGCTCGCCGACATCTACCCGCCCTATGACCATCTGTCCTACGTCGCTCCGTTCTACGTCCCCAAGGCCCAGATCGACGGTCCCATCCGCGGCCCGTTGCTCGTCGCCAACCCCCTCGGCGCCCTGCAACCCGCGGTGACTCACGTCCTGGAGACCTTCCACTATCCGGCGAACCGATGTCTGGTCAACCGGACCCAGGCGCCTCAGCTCCTGGTGCAGAACAACATCAGGGTGCGTGAGCCGGACTCGGCCGGTCCGTTCTACCTGATGGTCGACCACGGCGCGGAGAACGCCCCCTATCTGATGTACACCGGCACGCTCAAGGACCCGCCGACCGGGAACGACGAGTACATCGACCTGTCCCGATCCGCGGGCACGAGCATCGGCTTCATGGGTACGACGCTGCCGACCCAGCTGTTCGCCGAGGTGCCCCCACTCTCCACGGTCTGCCTGCGCTCGACGCAGATCGTCACGCTGACCGCAGAAGGGTGAAAGTGGACGAGACGCTGAGCGAGACAACGGCGCCACCGCCGTGGCTGGCGGGTCGGTTCGGGGGCCTCGAGCCATCTCTGGCGCGAATGCGATCACTCGAGCGGTCTCTGAGGTCACGCGCGGGCTGGGTGGCGATCGGGCTCTACGTTCTGGGCGCGCTGGTCATGCAGCGCCACGCCGTGGCGCACATCACATACGAGATCTCGGGCAACGGACCGGGAGATCCCACCCAGTTCATGTGGGTCATGTGGTGGTTCCCGCACGCCATCCTCCACGGCCTCAATCCGTTCGTGACCCACGCGATCTGGGTCAACGACACCTACAACCTGGGGTCAGTCACCAGCACTCCGCTGCCGGCGGTGCTGATGGCGCCGGTCACCCTGCTGCTGGGAGCCGCGAACGGCCCGGTCGTCAGCTATAACGTCGCCAACCTGGCGGCGCCCATCATCTCGGCGTGGTTCACCTACCGGGTCTGTCTCAGGCTCACCCGGGGGGCCCCCTGGGCATCGCTCCTCGGAGGCTGGCTGTACGGCTTCTCCAGCTACGGCCTGTCTCAGCTCCAGGGTCACCTGAACCTCGTCTTCACGTTCCTTCCGCCCGTGTTGGCGCTGCTCGCCTTCGGCTATCTCCGCGGCGAGTGGGGGGCCCGGCGAGTCGCGCTCCTCGGAGCCCTGGCCCTGCTGTGTCAGATGTTCACCAGCACCGAGATCCTGTTCACGACCACCATCTTCGGAGTCATCGGCTACGTGCTCGCCTTCGTCTTCGCGCCCGCGGCGATGCGGCGGCGGTTTGTCCCCCTCAGCGGTGCGCTGGTCGTCGCATACGCCATCGCGGGCGTGATCAGCCTGCCCTACATCCACTATGCGCTGAGCGGTCCCAAGGTCGGCGTCGGGATGATCTACGAGCCCGCCGACCTGCTCTCCTACGTGTTCCCGACTCCTGACACCTGGGTCGGCGGCAAGAGCTTCGCCCAGCTCTCCGCGCGCTACCCGCTGAACACCTCAGAGCAAGGGACCTATCTCGGCATTCCCCTCATCGTGATGATGCTGGCCGCCTGGTATTCGCTGTGGGCCTCTCGACGCGTGGTCCGCGCGCTGACGGCGTGGACGTTGGTCGCGGTCCTCGCCTCGCTCGGGGCGGCGCTCACCATCGGCGGCCAGCCGACAATCCTCCTGCCGGTCAACTGGTTCGTCCACACGCGCCTCCTCGATCAGATGACACCCGAGCGGTTCGGGATGTATGCCGCCTTCGGCGCCTCGCTCGCGGCGGCGATGTGGACGGCCGCGCCCACCGCGCACCGCTGGTCGCGGTGGCTGCTGGCGCTGCTGGCCGTCTTCGTGCTGCTCCCCAACCCGAACGCGGTCCGGACCACCGGTCAGCCGATCTATCAGGATCAGTACGTCAGCCCGACCTTCTTCACCCATGGTCTCTACAAGACCCACCTCTATCCCAACGAGGTGGTCCTGCCCATCCCCTTCGGCTACCTGGGCGACAGCCTGCTTTGGCAGGCTCAGGCCAAGGGGTATTTCCGTGAGGCGAGCGGCTGGTTCGGCTACTGGCCGCCGGACTACATCAACGATCCGGTCGTTCAGCAGCTGATCGGAGCTCAGGCCCTCAACAACCAAACGGTGAGCGGCATGCGCTCCTTCCTGCTCGGCCATCAGGTCGGGGCGATCGTCGTCCAGGACGGCCAAGGCGGTCCGTGGCCGGCGGTGTTCGCCCAGCTCGGGCTCAAGCCCGTCGCGGTCGGCGGGGTTGACCTCTACAAGATCCCGGTGAACAGCTCTGGGGCGGCTGTTCTACATTGACGCCGTGCGCGTAACCCCGACCCGGCTCGAGGGTCCACGGCTGCTGGAACCCACCGCCCACGGAGATGAGCGCGGCTTCTTCCTCGAGAGCTTCCGCGCCGACGTCCTCGCCGAGGCGGGCATCGACGTCAGCTTCGTGCAGGACAACCACTCCCGCTCGAGACACGGGATCGCCCGGGGCATGCACTTCCAGCCCGGCCAGTGGAAGCTGGTGCGCTGTGTGCGGGGGGCGATCTTCGATGTGATCGTCGACATCCGGCCCGGCTCGGAGACGTTCGGTGAGTGGGAGTCCGTCGAGCTTGACGACGTGGCCCACCGCCAGCTGTTAGTGCCCGATGGTTTTGCGCATGGTTTCTGCGTTACATCGGAGCTCGCGGACGTGACCTACAAGGTGTCCACGTACTACGATCCCAGCAGCGAAGCCGGCTTCCGATTCGATGATCCGGACGTGGCCATTGCCTGGCCGTTGGCGCCTGACCAGCTGATGGTCTCGAGCCGCGATCAGCAGGCCCCGAGGCTGGCGGAGCTGAAGCCGGAACTGACCGTCGCACCCCCGCCCTCCAGCTAAGACTCACACCTCATGGCGACTTCCCAGCAGATCCGTCCCCGTTCCCGTGCCGGGGGAATCCGTTCCCGGCTGGAGGTGAACGAGCGCCAGTTCAAGATCATCGCCTACGTGGCCCTCGCGGCCCTGACCTTCATCGTGTTCACCGGCGCCGCGGTGCGCCTCAGTGACTCCGGCCTCGGCTGCCCGACCTGGCCACGCTGTGAGGGCGAGGTCTATCCGCCGCTGGCCCTGCACCCGCTCATCGAGTTCTCCAACCGAGCGCTGTCGGGCTTCGTCGGCGTCATGTGCGCGGTGGTGGGGATCGCTTCACTGACCCGCCGGCCCTTCCGCCGGGACCTGGCGTGGCTGTCCTGGTCCCTGCCCGCCGGCGTGGTGGCCCAGGCCGTGCTGGGGGGCTTCACCGTGCGTGAGCACCTCGCCCCGGGCTTTGTCATGAGTCACTTCATGCTGTCGATGGTCATCCTCATCTTCGCCTTCGCGCTGGCCTGGCGCGCCACGCACGCACCGGGCTGGCGCGGCGCCAGTCCCGACCGGCTGATCATCTGGAGCGTCCGGGTGCTCGCACTGCTGTGTGCGGCGACCCTGGCCGCCGGTACCTTCGCCACCGCCGCCGGCCCCCACTCGGGTGGCTTCACCGGCCAGGTCATCAAGCGGCTGGACTTCAAAGGCTCGGGCACGCTGGAGTGGGCGGTCAACCAGCACGCCACCATCGCGGCCGTCTTCGGCGTGCTGGTCATCGCCGTGTGGTTCCTCAAGCGCGCGCGGGGTCACGCGCTCGACCCGGCGGAGCCGATCACCATCCTCGGGGTGCTGCTGGCCGGCCAGGGGCTGATCGGCGCCGTGCAGTACGAGTTGAAGCTGCCCGCCGACATGGTGTGGGTCCATGTGGCGATGGCCACGGTCACCTGGGTGGTCACCCTGTGGGCGGTCGCGGTCGAAGGTCGGCCCGTGGCGCGCACCGCGCCGCTGCCCCAGCGCGCCTACGCCTGATTCCCCAGCGCGCCTACGCGTGACCCTCGAGCGCGCCTACCCCTGACTCTGGGTCACCAGCGTCTCGGTGGCGCCGAAGGACTGAGCCGTGCGAGTGCCGCTGCGCACCACGAGCACCGCGCGCCAGTAGTAGGTCGTGGCGGGCACCAGCCCGCTGACGCGTTGCTCCACCGCGGTCAGGCGAGCGCTGGTGGCGAACGGCGGAGTGCTCAGCACAGTGCCGTCGAACACCGGGCTGGTGCTGTACTCGAACAACCAGCGCGCGCCCACGCGTTCGCGGAACACCACCCCGTTGAGATCGGCGCTCGTCGCGGAGACCGACGTGGCGTTACCCGAGGCGACCAGGGTGTCCGCCGCCATGGCCGGTGCGGCGGCCCCGAGGCCCACTCCCACCCCGACGGCCAGGGCGATCAATCCACGTCTCACGGCCGCGAAGCATA
>CAZZVR010000005.1:0-8928 GCA_964657595.1 Burkholderia sp. PAMC 26561
AGAGCCCTCCATCGGACTCGAACCGATGACCCCTTCCTTACCATGGAAGTGCTCTACCAACTGAGCTAGGAGGGCGCTCGGCCACAGGATATAAGGCTTGACGCACAAGGGCTGCGGGAGCTTGGCTCCCGCAGCCCCGCACGGTCTGTGCAGCCCCTGCTTGGTCCCGCAAGTGGGTGGGTGACTACTTGATCAGCGGTCCGGCGGCCTTGAGGACCTGGGCCTTGGTCAACGGCTTGTCAAAGCCGCCGTTGGGAACCACCGATTGCCCGGTGAGCAGTGCAACCCCCGCGGCGTGGCGAGCCTCGACCTGGACGATCGAGCCGGCCGCGGCCAGCAGCGCCTTGTCCTTCAGCGAGGGTCCGGCGCCGTTGTAGGCGCTCACGCCGGTGTTCTCGAGCGTGTAGGCGAGCGCGAGGAAGGTCTTCTCGTTCGTCACCGGGAACGCGAAGGTCGGCTTGGCGATCGGCTTGCCGCCCGCGGCCTTGATCGCGCTGACCAAAGCGGACACGTGCTCAGCCTCCTCCGCGCCGAACAGCTTGGCCAGCGACTTCGCCCGGCCCGTCAGGCCCACTGAAGCGCCCTTGACCTGGTAGAAGTCCGTCTCCAGGTACTCCAGGGTGAGCGCGAAGTTGAGGATGTCGATGTCGCTGGTGGCGCCGGCCGCGAAAGCCGAGGACACGAACGGTCCGACAGCCCCGACGCCGAGGGTGGCCCCGGCGGCGAGCGCGCCGCGCAGGATGAAGCTCGCACGGCTCATACCGTGAACCTCCACGGCTTCCAGCGCAGGGCCGGATGTGGTCGTCTCAGTCATGGGAAAGAAAGTTCCTCTCGGATTGAAGATCAGGCGATGAACGGTTTGACGACCGCAAGGACCTGGGTCATCGTCATGGGTTTGGCGAAGGCGCCGTCCGGGGTCGGGGACTGCTTGGTGAGCGCGTTCAACGTGGCGGCGTGGCGTGCCTCCACCGAGTGGATCGACAGTGCCGCGGCGAGGATCTCCGCGCTCTTGATGTGCGGTGCCTGCCCCAGGTAGGCGGCAGCGCCGAGGTTCTCGACCGTGGCGGCGAGCTTGGCGACACTGGTCGCGCTGGTCAGCGGGAACTTGCCGGTCGGCTTCGCCGCCGGGGTCCCGAGCTTGGCGGCGACCGCATGGAGTGCGGCGACGTGCTGGGCCTCTTCGGCGCCGAACACCTTCAGGAGCGCCAGGGTCGTGCCACTGAACAGGCCGCTGGCCGCGACCTTGGCGTAGAACTGATCCTCCAGGTACTCGAGCGTCAGCGCATAGTTGACGATCGCCAGATCGCCCGTGCTGGTGCCGGCCGCGGCTGTGGAGGTGCTGGGCGTGGCCGCCTGGGCTGCGGTGCTCGTGGTCTTGGTGCTGGAGCCGCAGGCGGCGATGAACGCGGCCAAGCCGCTGGCCGCGGCAGCGGAGCCGATGCCCTTGCCGGCCATCTTGAGGAACTTCTTGCGCTCCACGTCATCACGTGCGAGCTCAACGACGATCCCGGTCTCGTCGGAACCGCTCTGCAGAGGTTCGGTCACGATCCCCTCCCTTGCGCTTTAGCCCAGATTTAGGTTCCGGGATCTGCACCTCATACGGGTCCGCCCTCACGCCGGATCACCGTGGAAGGGTTTTTCACCGTTCTGATCCGGGCTGATAACCGCCCCGTAACAGGGGCATGACTCAGAAGCTCAGGCTCCTCGCCGCCACCCTGGTTCTCGCGCTGGCCACTGCCGCCTGTGGGAGCTCGAGGTCGGCCGCCACCTCCACGACGAGCACCGCCAGCCGCGCGCACGGCTCAGGCCAAGCCGGTCTCCGGTCGCACCACCGTGTCGATCCGCAACTACATGTTCGCGCCGGCGCGACTGAGCGTCCGGGCCGGAACCCGGGTCAGCTTTCACAACTTCGACGCCACCGCCCACACCGCCACCGCGATCAACCAGTCCTTCGACAGTGGCACCATCGCCGCGGGCAAGACCGCGACCGTCACCTTCCGGAAACCGGGCACCTACGCGTACCACTGCCTGTTCCATGCCTTCATGACCGCCACCATCACGGTGCTGCCCGCCACGTCCTGAGCGCCGATGGAGCTCTGGATCGGCTTCGACGCTGAGCAGTTCGCTGACCGCGCCCGGGGGTTCCTCGCGGCACGGATCGAACGCAACGTGCTCGCCACGGTGCTGGCGGGGATCGAGTCCGGCCGCTACGCCGAGGCGATCCTCGCGGTCGCCAGCGACGATCGTGGCCAGACGGTTGCCGCCGCGATCCGCACGCCACCGCACCTGATGCTCGTCGCGGGCGTGCTGGAGGACGCGGATGCCTTCATGCAGGCCTGGCTGGGGATCGATCCGGCCTGCCCGGGGGTCTCGGCCGAGCCCTCGCTGGGCCGGGCGCTGGCTCAGGCCTGGTCGGGCACGAACCGGGGCACGGTCGAGGTCCACGTCCGGGAGGCGATTCACGTCCTCGAGGCCGTCACGGCACCCGATCCGCCCGTGACGGGGGCGCTGGTGCTCGCCGACTTCCGGGACAGCGCCCAGCTCGGGGATTGGGGGATGGCCTTCGCCGTTGACGCGGGGCTGGGTCACCCCGAGTCCGCCCCCGCCGCAATACAGCACACGATCCGCAACCGCCGGCTGTACGTGTGGCAGCGCGACGGCGCCAACGTCTCCATGGTCGGGCACAACGTGATGGTCGCGGGCACGGTGCGCGTCGGCCCGGTCTACACGCCGAGGCAGCTGCGCGGCCGCGGGTACGCCGGTGCCGCCACGGCGGCGCTCAGCCAGCTGCTGCTCGACCGGGGGGCCCAGCGCTGCATGCTCTACACCGATCTGGCCAACCCGGTCTCGAACCACATCTACGCCAAGCTGGGGTACACCCCAGTCGCCGAGTGGGAGGAACATCGCTTCCTCCCGCCCGCCTGAGCGCGCCTGCCCCCGCCGACCTGCCAGAGTTCCTGGCCGTACCAGTCCCGCTTTTGAGAGGTCGTCACATGCCCGTACGCATCGGAGTCCAGATCCAGCCTCAGCATGCCGACTTCCAGGTCATGCTCGACGCCTTTCGCCAGGCGGACGAGCTGGGGGTTGACACGATCTACACCTGGGATCACTTCTATCCCCTCTACGGCGAGCCCGACGGCAAGCACTGGGAGGGCCTGACCACCCTGACCGCGATGGCGGCGGTGACCGAGCGCGCCCGCATCGGCGGACTGGTCTTCTGCAACTCCTACCGCAACCCCCAACTGCTGGCCGACGCCCACCGCACGATCGATCATCTCTCCAACGGGCGCGTGATCCTCGGCGTCGGCGCCGGCTGGTTCGAGCGCGACTACGACGAGTACGGCTATGAGTTCGGGACCGCGCCCGACCGCCTGAGAGCGCTGCGCCGGGATCTGCCGCTGATGCAGGAGCGTCTGGGCAAGACCAACCCGCCGCCGGCGCATGAGATCCCGATCCTCATCGGCGGTTCGGGTGAGAAGGTGACCCTGCGCCTGGTGGCCGAGCATGCCCAGATGTGGCACGGGTTCGCCGATCTGGAGACCTACGAGCACAAGGTCGGCGTCCTGGCCGGGCACTGCGCCAAGGTCGGACGCGATCCTGCCGACATCGAGCACGTGATCGGCACCACGGGTGACATCTCCGAGATCGCCGCGCCCCTGGCCGACGCCGGCGTCGCCGAGCTCACCACCGGAGTCGGGGGTGAGGGGGGCAAGTACGACCTCGGTCCGCTGCGGGAGCTGCTGGCGTGGCGGGACCAGTACAACGCCGCCCACTGAGCGCCGCGCTCACAGCGACTCACGGCGACGCGCCATACTTGCCGGTGCCATGACGCCCACCCGCATCCCCACCTCCCTGCTGTCGGCCGCCGGCCTGATCGCCGGTTTCGGCGTCGCCATCGCCACCGGCTCGCGGCCGCTCGGCGGGGTGGTCCTGGCGCTGTTCGGCCTGATCTGCATCTGGGTCTGGCTCCAGCGCGACAATCGCGCCACCGCGGTGCGTCTCACGTGCGTCGGTCTGTTCGCGTTCATCGTCTCCCACGTGCTGGGCCTGGTGATCGGTGCCTGGCCGTCGGTGTTCGTGGTGGCCGCCGCCACCGCCTACGTCTGCTGGCGCGTCTCGGATGTGAAGTGGCTCAGCCGCCGCGCCGCGCCGTTGCGCGGTTAGCGCGCTGACCTGGACGCGCCCTGGAAGTAGATGGCGCCGTCCACCACCTGACGCTCACCCAGCGGTTCGGGCAGCGTCACTCGTACGGGCGTCTCCCACGGTCGTGTGCCGCCCTGCCAGCCCTGAAGCGGGGTGATGTAGCAGCGCAGCAGTGCCTCCTGGGCATCGAGGTAGAGATCGGGGGCCTGGAAGCGGCCGTAGGCGAGTCGTCCTCCCGCCCGCGTCTGCTCGGTCACCAGCAGGGCCAGCACGGTGTCCTCGGGGCGGGGGGGGTTCTCGGGATCCACCCGGAAGGACGAGGCCCGGATGCCGCCGCGCGAGGCCCGCAGCTGCCGGGCCGGGCTGACGCCGCTGATCCCCCAGCGCTTGCCCCGCTCGCGTTTGACGCCCACGGTGATCAGCGCCGGCGGGACGCCCTTGCCGAACAGCCGGAGATCCTCGCGGCTGGCCAGCACTCGCCAGCCGTCCAGCACGACCGCCAGTTCGGCCGGGCTGCGACGCTCGGTACGCCACGGCACCCGCACCTGGGGTCCGAACGCGGAGTGCTCGATCTGCTGGAGGAGGATCTTGACCGCCGGGTCCTCGGGGTCGAGCGGGTCGAACTCCGCGCCGAGGACCTCGGGCGCGAAGCCGAGCCCGCTGCCGTCGGAGATCTCGGTGGGCAGCCGGCGGGTGAGCAGGGGAGACACGGTGTCGGCGCGCGCCCAGCCCCGCTCGGTGGTCGCCTTGGGCTCCCGGGGCTCGCGAGGCTCGCGCTTAGGCATCGCGGTTGAGCACCAGCAGAGAGGTGAGCGTGTGGGTGACCGAGACGCCGCCGTCCGCCTCGATCCGGGGTGCCAGCCCCGTCGGTGGCCCACCCCCCGCGTCGGCGCGCAGCAGCGCGCAGATCTCGTCAGCCGCCACGTCGGAGGTCACGGTGGGCTCCAGCCATGCCTCTACGGGCCGGCGCACCTCGCGGGTCTGCGCCCCCGCCACCTCATAGCCGAGCCGCACCAGGGTGTCCTGCAGCTGGGAAGCCGACAGTGCGCGGACGTGGGCAGGGTCGCGCAGGGATTCGATCCGGTTCTGGGCCCGGGCGAGCTCGGGGTCCTCAGACACCACCAGGTCAGCCAGCCCCAGCCAGCCGGAGGGCTCGAGCACCCGCTTGATCTCGGTGAGCTGGCGGTGCGGGTCAGCGCAGCGGTGCAGCTGCCAGCCCCAGAGGACGACGCGCAAGGACGCGTCGGGGAAGGCCAGGGCGCTCGGATCCCCGTCGAGGTGCACGACGTTCGCGACCTCCCCGGTGGTCGTCTCCGCCCCGGAATCCCCACCGAGGGTGATCAGCAGCGCCACCTCGCCGGCCAGGGACCGTCGCGTCGGATGGGCCCCGATGTCGAGCACGAGATCGCGACGTCCCCGGGGGATGCGCGCACAGGCCCAGTCCTGGGGGGCGCCCTGGGACGGGATGGCGGTGACGGGCACGCGCCAACCCTAGCCAAACCGGGCCCGGGGAGATCAGGTTGCCTGAAGAGTGAAAGACTACGGCGCTATGAGCGACTCACTCTCTGCGGAGACCATCACGATCGCGGGCCATCACGGCGATCAGATCGAGGCCTACCTGGCCAGTCCGGCCGGGGACCATCACCGCGGCGGCGTCGTGGTGATCCATCACATGCCCGGCTATGACCGGGGCTCGAAGGAGATCGTCCGCCGGTTCGCCGAGATGGGCTATGACGCGATCATGCCCAACCTGTACTGGCGCGACGCTCCCGGCGCCGCGCCCGACGACGCCGCGGCGGCCGGTCGCGCCAACGGCGGCGTCCCCGACGAGCGGCTGGTCGGTGACGTCAAGGGCGCCGTCGACTATCTGCGCGCCCTGCCGAGCTCGAACAACCAGGCCGCCACGATCGGCTACTGCTCCGGGGGACGTCAGTCGGTGCTGGCTGCCTGCAACATCGACTTACAGGCGGCCGTCGACTGCTACGGCGCGTTCGTCACCGGCACCCCGCCCAAGGAGTTCCCCATCCCGATCACCAACCTGGTGGACCAGTTGCCCAAGCTGGGCTGCCCCCTGCTCGGCCTGTTCGGCAACGATGACAAGTACCCCTCGCCCGAGCACGTCGATGAGCTGGAGGAGATCCTCAAGCGCGAGGGCAAGCCCTATGAGTTCCACCGCTACGACGGGGCCGGGCACGCCTTCTTCTCCGTCGACCGGCCCGCCTACCGTCCCGACGCCGCCAACGACGGCTGGGAGCAGATCGCCACCTTCTTCACCACCTACCTGGAGACCGACTGACCATGTGCACCTACGCGACCCTGAACACCGACCTCGAGGGCAGCGCCAAGGGACCGGGCAGCACCTGGTTCAAGGTGACCCACGGCACCGTCTACTTCGACCATCCGGTCCACGCCATGGCCGAGCACACGCTCAACATCGACTTCACCGACCCGGTCAAGGGCCCGTCCCAGCGGGTGGCGGTCGAGTTGACCGCGGCCTCGGCCCGGGCGCTGATCGCGGCGATCGAGGGTGCCCTGGCCTCGGCGCCCGCGGCCCTGACGGTCTGATCGGAGGCTGATCGACCATGGAGGTCGAGATCTGGTCAGATATCGCCTGTCCCTGGTGCTACATCGGCAAGCGGCGCTTCGAACGCGCCCTGGCGCAGTTCCCCCACGCCGACGAGGTGTCGGTGACCTGGCGCGCCTTCGAGCTCGACCCCGAGGCGCCGGGCGAGACCACCGGGGACCTCGCCGAGCGTCTGGCCGATAAGTACGGCATGTCGCTCGAGCAGGCCCGGGCGATGCAGGCCAACCTGACCGCCACCGCGGCCGGTGAGGGGCTCGACTACCACCTGGACATCCGCCGGAGCGCCAACTCCTTCGACGGTCACCGCCTCATCAAGCTCGCTCAGGCACACGGCCTGGGGGATGCCATGAAGGAACGGCTGCTGGCCGCGCACTTCACCGAAGGTGAGCTCGTCTCGGACCCCGGGACGCTGGTGACGCTCGCCGGCGAGGTCGGCCTCGATCCCGCCGAGACGCGGGCGATGCTCGCCTCGGATCGGTTCGCCGCGGCGGTGCGCGCGGATGAGCTGGCCGCCCAGCAGTTCGGGATCTCCGGGGTGCCGACGTTCGTCGTCGACCGCCAGATCGGCGTGTCGGGGGCTCAGTCGCCGGAGATGCTGCTGGGCCTGCTCGAGCAGGGCTGGGTCCAGCAGGTCTAGAAGCAGAGCTTGGAGGTCTTGATCGCGACGGTCGAGCCCGGGTTCACCCGGGTTCCGGCCGCCGGCGTGCTCGAGCAGACCGTGGCCGAGCCCGGGAGCAGGAAGCTGAGCGGGTCCGATGATCCGACGATCTTGACCGCCAGGCCGAGCGCCCGCAGCTCCGATGTGGCCTGGGCGGGGCTCTCACCGTTGAGCTGCGGGACGCTGACGAGCAGGTAGCGGATCACCCGCACCGCGGCCACCGCGCCGGTGGAGCGCGGCGCCGAGGCCTCCACGTCGATCAGGTTCGTGCCGGGAGCCAGTCCGACCCGGAGTGAGAAGCTGCCGTCCCGGGCCACCGGGACCCCGGCGCCCAGCACCTCGACGCGGGCACGGATCGGACTGACCCGTCCGGTGATCGTCGCGGTGGTGGCCGATACGCGGCTCTCATCGGCCGGGCCGGTCAGCTTCAGGGTGATCCGGGGTCCCGGCGGCGGGCCGGCTGCGGTGCCACAGCCCGCCAGGGCCAGGGCCAGGGGCGCGCACAGCGCCGCGGCCAGCGTGGCTGAGGCGACGCGGACACGGTCGAGCATCGGCGCAACGGTAGCGGTGCGGCAGAATGCAACCGTGACACCGCTGGCCGTTGGAGATAATTTCGCGGGTTGTCGCGTGGAGGCGGTCATCGGCCGTGGCGGCATGGGCGTCATCTACCGCGGCACCGACCTGACGTTGCAGCGTCCCGTGGCGATCAAGCTGATCGCCGCCGACCGGGCCGGCGACACGTCCGCGCGCCGGCGCTTTGAACGCGAGGCGCGGCTGATGGCGGCGATCGACCATCCCAACGTCATCCCGGTGTACGCCGCCGGCGAGCAGGACGGCGCGCTCTACCTGGTCATGCGCTACATCGACGGGACGGACCTGCAACGCCGCCTGCGCGCTGACGGGCCGCTGGAACCGCGGGAGGCGGCGCGCATCATCGACCAGGTCGCCAAGGCGCTCGACGCCGCGCACGCCCGCGGGCTCGTCCACCGCGACATCAAGCCGGCCAACGTGCTGCTGTCGGGCGAGCACGTCTACCTGACCGACTTCGGCATCACCCGCCTGGTCGACGAGAACACCCACAACACCGACACCGGCGACTGGGTCGGGACGATCGACTTCATGTCCCCCGAGCACCTCCGCGGTGAGGAGACCGACGCCCGGTCTGATGTCTACTCGCTGGGGTGCGTGCTGTATGCCTGCCTCACGGGAGTGCCGCCGTACAAGCGGACGACGACCGCAGCCACGATCGCCGGCCACCTCAATGATCGACCGCCCGCACCCTCGAGCACCCACCCCGGTCTGCCGCGCGCCTTTGACCAGGTGATCGGCCGTGCGCTGGCCAAGGCCCCGGACCACCGCTATGCCAGCGCCGGCGAGCTGGGGGAGGCCGCGGTCGCCGCGGCGGAGGGCAAGCCGACGCGCTGGGGTCCCAAGGTCGTCAAGTCCCCGGCCGCGCCCGCACCCCCGCCCCAACCCGAGCCCCAGCCCAAGCGCCCGCCTCGGCCCGCGGACGGACCGCGCTGGGCCCGCCGCGCCCCGCGGA
>CAZZVR010000005.1:8938-44561 GCA_964657595.1 Burkholderia sp. PAMC 26561
CAGCGAGGCCGCGACCCGCGCCCGCGACCGTGAGGACGCACCCGCCCCCACGCGTGCGATGGCCGCCGATGAGGTCCCCACGTTGCACGTGTCGGGCACCGCCGGGCATGCCCGGGACTCGCGCCGCGGTCCCCTCGCGGTGGCCGCCGCTGCCCTCGGGGTGGCCCTGGCGGCCGTCGTGGTCATCCTCATCCTGCACACGTCGCCGGCCAAGCCGCTGGCGCCGTTCTCCCGGTCCCAGGTCGGCGCGGTCGTCCAGCGCTTCGCCGCCGCCTACAGCGCCCGCGACGCCGGCGCGCTGTCGGGACTGCTGGCCCCGGGGGTCACGCGCGTGGCGCCGACGAGCGTCGAGCACGGTGCCGGCGCGGTGCTGTCGGACTACCGCCGCCAGTTCGCCACCCGGCCGCTGCCCGTCGCCTACGGGCTCAGCGCCATGGTCACCACCGGCGGGTGGATCGGCCGGTCCGCCGGCACCTACACGCTGAAGCTCAAGGGCGGCACGGTCCAGAGCGGCCACGTCACCTTCGCGGTCGAGCGCGTCGGTGGGCAGCCGCGGATCGCTCTGATCGCCACCCAGGAGAACGCCGGCGGCGCCGGCGGCTGACGCGCGTCCTACGCCGGCCGGGGCTCGACGCGGATCGCCCGCGCCAGCGGCGCGCCGAGCGCCAGGTGCCGGTCGCCCACCCGGACCTCATAGGGCCCCTCGAAGGGCTGGCGGGCCAGCAGTTCGATCGGGTCACCGATGCCGATCTCCAGCTCCGTCAGATAGCGCAGCATCGCCGGGTCGGCATCCGAGACCCGCACGACGGTGGCCTGGTCACCCGCGGCCATCTCGGCCAGCGACGGCAGGGTGCGCTCGTCGACCTCGAGTCGCCGGTTGGGGATCGGGTCGCCGTGGGGGTCGGCCAGCGGATCCCCGAGCTTGTCGGCGATCCGCTCGATCAGCTCATCCGAGGCGGCGTGCTCGAGGGCGTCGGCGTAGCGATGGACGTCCTCCCAGGGGATGTCGAGGCTGCGGGCCAGGAACAGCTCGAGGAGGCGGTGGCGTCGGATCACCGCCAGGGCGAGGTGGCGGCCCTGGGCGGTGAGTCGCACCCCGCGGTAGGGGACATGCTCGGCGTACCCCGCCGCGTCCATCCGCTTGAGCATCGTCGAGACCGAGCCCGCGGTGATTCCGAGCCGCTCGGCGATCTGGCTCGTCGAGGCGGTCTCCTCCGCCAGTGGGGTGAGCGCGTAGATCACCTTGACGTAATCCTCGACGGGGGCCGAGACGGGATGGGCGGTCGAAGCCACGGACACACCGGCGATTCTACGCCCCCCTCCCGACACTGCAAATCGAAGATTTTGATGCTGTGAACATCTTCGCTAGGCTGGGTCGTGAATGAGTGGATCCGGTGTCATCGACCCGCCCGCGGTCCCGGCCGAGGAGGCCGAGGGCATCAGCCCGCTCGCCGCGATCCTGGCCCGGGGCCGGGTCCGGGCCGCCCTGTCACTGCTCGGACCGGCCTTCGTCGCCTCGGTCGCCTACGTCGATCCGGGCAACTTCGCCACCAACTTCCAGGGCGGGGCCGCGCACGGCTACCTGCTCGTCTGGGTCGTCGTCATGGCCAACCTGATGGCCATGCTCATCCAGTACCTCACCTCCAAGCTCGGGCTGGTGACCGGCAAGAGCCTGCCCGAGCTGTGCGCCGAGCGGTTCCCCATCAGCCTGAATGCGTTCATGTGGCTCCAGGCCGAGGTCATCGCCATGGCGTGTGATCTGGCGGAGTTCACCGGCGCGGCGGTGGGCCTCAACCTGGTCTTCGGCGTCCCGCTGTTCATCGCCGGGCTGATCACCGCCGCGGTTGCCTTCGGGGTCCTCGGCCTGCAGCAGCGCGGCTATCGGCGCTTCGAGCTGGCGATCGTCGCGCTGCTCGCGCTGGTCGCCCTCGGCTTCGTCTACGACTTCGTGGCGGTCGGGCATGAGTCCCTCGGCGGGATCCTCGGCGGGCTGACCCCGCGTCTGGCCGGTGGGGACACCACGTCGCTGACCGTCGGGATCATCGGCGCCACGGTGATGCCCCACGTCATCTACCTGCACTCCTCGCTCCAGAGCGACCGGATCCGTCCCCGGGGCATGGTCGAGCGCCGCAAGCTGCTGCGCTTCAACGCAGTTGACTGCGTACTGGCGCTGGGGATCGCCGGCGTGGTCAACGTGCTCATGCTGTGCATCGCCGCGGCGCTGCTGCACCATCCGGGCCTCACCGACGTCAGCACCCTCCAGGGCGTGCACGCGCACATGGCGACGCTGGTCGGCGGCGGGGTGGCACTCGCCTTCGGGGTCGCGCTGATCGCCTCGGGGATGGCCTCCTCCAGCGTCGGAACCTACGCGGGGCAGGTGGTGATGGCCGGCTTCATGGGCTGGCGGATCCCGCTGTTCCTGCGCCGCGCGCTCACCATGATCCCGTCGCTGGTGGTGCTCGGCCTCGGGCTCAACGCCACCCAGGCGCTGGTGTTCTCCCAGATCGTGCTCAGCTTCGGCATCCCCTTCGCGCTCGTGCCGCTGGCCATCTTCACCTCACGCCGGGCGCTGATGGGTGACCTGGTCAATCGCGGGCTGACGCGCGCGGTCACCTGGGTGGTGACGGTGATCATCACCGGGCTCAACGTCTACCTGCTGGCCAGCGCGGTGTAGAGGCGCCCGAGCAGGTACCAGGCGGCGCTGAGCATCCCCACCCAGAAGCCCACCGGCCAGCCGGACTGAAAGGACGCGGCGATGGCGATCCACACGGTGATGAGCGCCAGGCCGACCGACAGCGCGAGCGCGCGGCCCGGGCGATCGGTCAGCGCCCGTGCCCCCGCCGCGGGCCCGATGAGCAGGCTGAAGATCAGCGTGGTGCCGACCACGGGCACGGTCATCGTGGTGGCGAGCGCGACGATGATGAGGAACAGCGGCTCGACCCGGCTGTGGGTCCCCGGCAGCACCGAGGCCAGCAGCAGCGGCCGGAACACGGCGCCCAGCGCGAGCAGGCAGACGACGCTCAGGCCGACCGTCGGTGCGATCTGGCTGTCGGAGATGCCGAGCACCTCGCCGAACAGCAGCGCGTCCACCGCCGGGGCGTACTGCTCGCCGAGGGAGAGGAACAGCGCGCCGAGTCCCAGCAGGAACACCAGGGTCAGCGCGGTGGCCACGTCGGCGCGACCGCGGCGACTGAGCCAGCCGATGCCCAGCGCCCCGCCGAGGGAGAACACGCCGAGCCCGAAGAGCACGTTGACCCCGGCCAGGGTGGCCGCGGCGGCGCCGGCGAAGGATCCGTTGGGGATGGCGTGGGCGACGAAGGCCGACCCGCGCAGGACCACGAAGAAGCCGACGGCCCCGGCGACGACCGCCACCAGCGTGGCGACGATCCAGGCGTGGATCATGAACGGGGCGAACATCAGCGTTCAGTACGCCGGCCCATGAGGCCGGCACCCAGGTAGGCGACGAGGATGAGCGTGACGATGAAGAAGCTCGCCGGCCACACGTGGTGGGCGGCGCTCCAGTCGTAGCTGTCATAGGCCAGCACCAGGCCGAGCCACACCGTGGCCACGCCGATGCCCGCGGCCAGGAGGATCGCCCGGCCCGGGCGGCTGGTCAGCTTCAGCGCGGTGGCGGCGGGGCCGACGAGCAGCGCGGTGGAGAGGATCGAGCCGACGGTGAGGGCGGCCAGGGCCACGGCGATCGCCATGGCCGTGAGGTACGCGACCCCGAGCGCCCGGACGCCCAGGCCGCGGGTGGCGGCCAGCTCGGGGCTGGCCGAGGCGAGCAGCAGCGGGCGGTAGAGGGTGCACAGGAGCAGCCCGGCGCCGGCGCCGAGGCCGAGTACCAGGGGAAGGTCGGCGTCGCGCAGCGCGAAGATCGAACCGAACAGGATCGTCACCACCGCACCGCTGGTGCTGTCCTCGGTGGTGCCGAGATACAGCAGCAGCGCCGACAGCCCGAAGCCGGCCCCGAGCACCACCCCGGTGGCCAGGTCGCGCCCGCGCACCCGCTGGATCCCGATCAGCTCCATGGCGGCGGCGCCGGCCACCGCGGCGACGGCGAAGCCCCACAGGTCACCCACCCCGGCCAGGTAGGCGCTGGCCCCGCCCGCGGAGCCGATGTCCGCCAGGCCCTCGGCGGCGAAGGACTGGCCGCGGATCACCGTGAACACCCCGACCGCGGCGGCGACGATCGCCACCACCGCGCCGATCCCCGCGCCCAGCGCGACCGCGGAGCTGGAGAAGAACCCGGGGGCGAAGATTGCGGCGAACATCACGCCACCCACCGGGGGGTCAGGACGCTTATGGGCGCCCCAGCGCCCAGAACTCGACTGACCCCCCTCACGCGACCACCGCGTCACCCTCGCCGGCCACCACGATGACCCGACCGTGGACGTGGATGACGTCGACGTGGCGTCCGTACAACGCGCTGAGCACCTCCTCGCGGATGACCTCGTCGGTGGGGCCGGCGACCGCGCGGCCGTCGGCGAGGTAGACGACGTGGTCCAGGGCGGGCAGCAGCTGATTGAGCTCGTGGGCGGAGACGAGCACCGCCAGGTCATGGGCGGCGGCCAGGCGCGCCAGCAGCTCGACGGTCTGCTTGGCGCTGGCCAGGTCGAGGTTGGCCAGCGGCTCATCGAGCAGCAGCAGGCGCGGCTCGCCGATCAGGGCATGGGCGATGAGGATCCGCTGCTGCTCACCGCCCGACAGGCGGCCCACGCGGGTGTCGGCGAACGCCGTCGCGTCCACCGCCGCGAGCATCGCCTCGATGCGTTCGCGGCGCCGGCGTGAGGGCAGGATGGGGCCGAGGCGGTGGCCGTCGAGCCCGAGTCCGACCAGGTCCCGGCCGCGCAGGGGCATGTCGGGGTCGAGCAGGAACTTCTGGGGCACGTAGCCGACGCGTCCCTCGGTCCGGATTGAGCCGTGGCTGGCGGCCTGGCGGCCGAGGATGGCGCGCAGCAGCGTGGTCTTGCCGGCTCCGTTGGAGCCGATCAGGCCGGCCACGCTGCCCGGTTGGAGTCCGAAGCTGACCTGGTCGAGCACGGTGCGGGCACCGAAGCGCACCGTCAGCTCACTCACCTCGAGCGCGCTCACGGCAGGCGGGTGGTCGAGGCGCCGTGGCTCACCGCGGCGTTGAGGGCGCGGACCTCGGCCAGCATCCAGGTCTGGTAGGTGAAGCCGCGCGGCATGGTCTCGTACACGCCGACCACCGGGATGTGGTGCTGGGTCGCGAGCGTGAGGAACCCTTGAGTCAGGGTGTCGGTGACCTGCTGGTTGTAGAGGAGGGCCCTGACGCGGTGCGTGCGCAACAGCGCGTCCTGGCGCGCCACCGCCTGGGGGGCGGGGTCGGTGCCGTTCATGATGTCGGCCTGCAGGCTGAACGGCGTGCGGTCGTCGGCCCCGGCGGCGGTGAGCAGGTCGTCGCCCACCGGCTCGGTGGTGGCCACCGGCACGTGTGCGTGGGCGGCGCGGAACGCCGCGAGGGCGCCCCGCCAGGGTCTCAGCGAGCGGATGAACCGGGCGGCGCGGGCGCGGAAGTACGCGGCGTGTCGGGGCTCCAGCGCGCTGAGGTCACGGACCAGCGCGCGGGCGACCGCCGGCATGGTCTGGGGGGAGTACCAGAGGTGCGGGTTGGCGGTGGCGCCCGGGAGGCCAAGGAGGTGCTGGACGTCGATCACCCGCCGTCTGGCATCGGGTGACGCGGACTCGAGCTTGGCCATGAAGTCGTCATAGCCCAGGCCGTTCTGCACCACCAGCTTGGCCTCGGACACCGTCGCCGCCACCGACGGGCTGGCCTCGAAGGAGTGGGGATCGGTGTTGGGGTTGGACATGATCGCCGCCACCTTCACCCAGCGCCCGCCGATCTGGGAGATCACGTTCGCGTATTCATTCTCGGCTCCCACGGCGACGATCTGGCCAGGTCCCGCCTGAGGTTCTGAGATGCCACAGCCCGCCAGGGCCAGCAGCGCCGCGGCGGCCCCGAGGGGCAGGATGAGCTGGCGCCAGCGGTCCATGCCGAGGCAGCATAACAAAAATGAGTACAAGTCTCATTCTTAGCCTGGTGGGGCGGGTGGGCGCCGTGGCGACGGTATTCTCTGGCCCATGAGCCCGACCACCGGCCACCAGTGGGCCCTCCACGCCCGCGAAGTGCTCCAGCGCGCGGGACATCACCGGGGGGCGGCCCGCGACAAGCTGATCAACCTGCTGTCAGACCAGGACTGCGCCCTCTCGGCCCTGGAGATCGAGGACAGCCTGCGCCGCCAGGGCCCGGTGGCGCGCGCCAGCGTGTACCGAGCCCTGGAGCTGTTGCACGACCATGAGCTCGTCACGCGGCTGGAGCTGGGGGACGGGGTGGCCCGGTATGAGCCGGCTGACCCCAGCGGCCAGCACCATCACCATCACATGATCTGTGAGGAGTGCGGCCAGCTCGTGCCCTTCGACGACGCCGGCCTGGAGCGCTCGATCTCCCAGCTGTCGCGCCGGCTCGGCTTCGTCACCAAGGAGCACGAGGTGACCCTGCGCGGCAACTGCGCCGACTGCCAGGCCGCCGCCGCCTGAGCGCCGCGCCGCGCCGCGGTCAGCCGGCGATCGCGCGGCGCAGGTCGGCGACGAGGTCGGCCGGGTCCTCGATCCCGCAGCTGAGGCGCACGAGGTCGGCCGGCACGGCCGCCGCCGAGCCCTCGACCGACTGATGGGTCATCGCCTGGGGCAGCTCGATGAGTGACTCGACGCCGCCGAGGGACTCAGCCAGGGTGAACAGCTCGGTGCGCGCGACGATGCCCGCGGCGTCGGGGTGGCGGAAGGACACCATCCCGGAGAACCCGGGCCAGCGCACCTCGGTCGCCTCGGCCACCCCGTTCAGGTAATTGACCACCGCCGCCGCGGACGCGGCATGGGCGGCCATGCGCAGATGCAGGGTGCGGATCCCGCGGTGCACGAGGAAGCAGTCAAAGGGTCCCGGCACCGCGCCGACGGAGTTCTGCACGAAGCGCAGCCGCTCGTACCAGTCATCGGAAAGCGTGACCACCACGCCGCCGACCACGTCGGAGTGCCCGCCCAGGTACTTGGTCGTCGAGTGCACGACGAAGTCGGCCCCCAGCTTCAGTGGCCGCTGGTTGACCGGAGTGGCGAAGGTGTTGTCGACCGCCACGAGCGGTCGTTGTCCGGCCTGCCCGTCCCCCGTCACGGGGGATGAGGCCGCCGCCACCACCGCGGCGATGTCCACGACGTCGAGGCGCGGGTTGGTCGGCGTCTCCACCCACACCAGCTTGGTCTCGGGCCGGATCGCGGCGGCCAGCGCGTCGAGGTCGGTCTGGTCCACCAGCGTGTACTCCAGACCCCAGCGGGCGAGCACCTTGTCCACCAGCCGGTAGGTGCCGCCGTAGAGATCGGCGGGCAGCACGACGTGGTCCCCGGCTGCACACACCACGGTGAGGAGCCCGTGCTCGGCGGCCAGCCCGCTGGAGAAAGTCACCGCGCGGCCGCCCTCCAGCGCCCCCAGCGCGTTCTCCAGGGCAAAGCGGGTCGGGTTGGCCGACCGTGAGTAGTCGTAGTCGTCGACGAACTCGCCCGGGGCGGGCTGGGCGTAGGTCGAGGTCTGGTGGATCGCCGGGATCACCGACTTGAAGGTCGGGTCGGGTGCCAACCCGGCGTGCACCGCCCGAGTGCCGAACCCGAGGGCGTCGGCGTCGGTCTCGCTCACGAGACGAGCGCCTCGAGCAGGTCGGTGCGCGTCACCAGACCCTCGAGCCCACCGTCAGACAGCACGAGCAGGGCCTGCTGGTCGCCGGCCAGCAGCTCGATGGCGTCGCGGACGGGGTCTGTGACCGACACGGACGGGAACGCCGGCTCCATGACCGCGGAGATCGGTTCAGCGAGCAGACCGGGGTCAGACGCCGCGTGGCGCAGCACGCCGCGCTCGGAGATCGCCCCGACCACAGCGCTGGTGTCGGAGGCGTCGACCACCGGCAGCTGGGAGACCCCGTGGCGGTGCAGCAGGGCGACCGCGTCGCGCACCAGGCAGTCGGTGGGCACGCTGACCATCTGGGGGGTCTCCCCGGCCAGGCGCTTGCGCGAGAGGACGTCGCCCACTGTCAGCAATCCGGCCGGCTCGAGGAATCCGTACTGGCGCATCCAGCCGTCGGAGTAGACCTTGGACAGATAGGCGCGGCCGCCGTCGGGCAGGATCACCACCACCAGCGCGTCCGGATCGTCGATCTCGGCACAGACCGCCAGGGCGGCATGGATCGCCATCCCGCCGGAGCCGCCGGTGAGGATCCCCTCGGTGCGGGCCAGCCGCCGCGTGGTGAGGAACGCGTCACGGTCGCTCACCTCGATGAAGCGATCGACGCTGCGGCGATCGAAGTTCGCCGGCCAGAAGTCCTCGCCGACCCCCTCGATGAGGTACGGGCGGACGTTCTCCTCTCCGCCGGAGTAGATCGAGCCCGCCGGGTCCGCGCCGATGACCACCAGCTCGGGCTTCTGCTCCCGCAGGTACCGCACGGTCCCCGACACGGTCCCGCCGGTGCCCACGCCGAGGACGAGGTGGGTGATCTTGCCCTCGGTCTGGGTCCACAGCTCAGGCCCGGTCGAGCGGTAGTGGGCCTCGGGGTTGGCCGGGTTGACGTACTGGTTGGGCTGGAAGGCCCCGGGGATCTCCGCGGTGAGGCGGTCAGCCACGCGGTAGTAGGACTGGGGGGAGTCCGGCGGCACGTCGGTGGGGGCGATGACCACCTCGGCGCCGTAGGCGCGCAGCAGGTCGATCTTCTCCTGGGACATCTTGTCCGGCATCACCGCCACCACGTGGTAGCCCTTGAGAATCCCGGCGATGGCCAGCCCGGTCCCGGTGTTGCCCGAGGTCGGCTCGACAATCGTTCCGCCGGGCGCCAGCTTGCCGTCGCGCTCGGCCGCCTCGATCAGGGCCACGGCGATCCGGTCCTTGATCGACCCGCCCGGATTGAAGTACTCGACCTTGGCCACGAGCTGGGGAACCAGTCCGGCGCCGATGCGCGACAGCCGCACCAGCGGCGTGTCGCCGATGGTGTCGAGGATCGAATCCTTGATGGCGGAGGTCGTGTCGGTGACGGCCATCACTGGAATCATAGGAAGACCACCCCTCAGGTGGGGATACTTATCCGGGCATGCGCGCAACCCGCTTGAACGGCCTCGGCACGACGATCTTCACCGAGATGACCGCCCTGGCCCAGGCCACCGGCGCGATCAACCTCGGCCAGGGCTTCCCCGACACCGACGGGCCCGACCGGGTCACCGCGGCTGCCGTGGCCGCCATCACAGGCGGCCATAACCAGTACGCCCCGTTGCCCGGGGTTCCCGCGCTGCGCGACGCGATCGCCGCGCATCAGCGCCGCCACTACGGCCTCGAGCCCGAGGACATGCTGGTCAGCTTCGGGGCCACCGAGGCGATCGCCGCCGCCGCCCTCGCGCTGCTCGAGCCCGGGGACGAGGTGATCCTGCTCGAGCCGATGTACGACTCCTACGCCGCGGTGATCCAGTTCGCCGGGGCCACCCGGCGTCCGGTGACCCTCCGCCCACCCGATTTCGCGCTTGACCCCGAGGCGCTCGCCGCGGCGGTCAGCCCCCGCACGAAGCTGGTCCTGCTCAACAGCCCGCACAACCCGACCGGCCGGGTGTTGAGCCGCGCCGAGCTGCAGTCCGTCGCGGACCTGTGCATCGCCCACGACCTCATCTGCGTCAGCGACGAGGTGTACGAGCACCTGGTGTACGACGGTGAGCACATCCCCATCGCCACGCTCGACGGCATGGCCGAGCGCACCGTGACGGTCTCCTCGGTCGGCAAGTCCTTCTCGGTCACCGGCTGGAAGATCGGCTGGGCCAGCGGTCCGGCCGAGCTGATCGGGGCGCTGAGGACGGTCAAGCAGTTCCTCACCTTCGCTGGGGGCACGCCCCTCCAGCACGCCGCCGCCGTGGCGCTGGACGAGTGCGGGGACTGGGTCACCCAACTCGCCGCCCGGTACCGCGAGAACCGTGACCAGCTCACCGCGGGCCTGCGCGCCGCCGGCTACCTCCCGTTGCCCAGCGCCGGCACCTACTTCGTCAATGCCGACGTGGGGGAGGACGCGGTGGCGTTCTGTCGGCGCCTGCCCCACGAACGCGGCGTGGTGGCGATCCCCACCAGCGTTTTCTACGACGACGCGACGGCCGGTGCGACGCTGGTGCGCTTTGCCTTCTGCAAGCGTCCCGAGGTGATCTCCGCCGCCGTCGAGCGGCTGAGCTCCAGGGCACCGGCCAGCCGCGTGTAGGAGGCGACCCGGTCGGCCGGGTCATAGGTCGCGGTGGTCACGATCGCCTCGTCGGCGCCCGTCTGCGCAAGCAGCTCATCGAGGCGCTCCGCCGCGGTCGCGGGGCCGGCGATGATGTCCATGCGCGTGTCGAACGTGGCCGCCGCGGCGCGCTCGGCGTCACTCCAGCGGTGCGCCAGTGCTGCCTCGACGTCGACCAGCGGCCGGGGCGTGCCCGTGCGAGCCTGGGCCATGGCCAGCACGCTCGGCGCGTTGAGGGCACGGGCGTGCTCGTCGTTCTCGCCGACGATCACCCGCAGCCCGAGGATGGCGTGGGGCCGGCTGCGCTGACCGGGCTGGAAGGCGCGGCGGTACTCGGCCAGGGCCGGGATCACCGCGTCGGGGCCGGTGTAGGCGGCGAAGGCGTACCCCAGCCCCTTGGCGGCGGCGACCCCGGCGGAGTTGGTACTCGAGCCGAGCATGAAGATGGGGGGGAACGGCTCACCGGTCGGGCCCGCCTCCACGCCGGCCAGCTCGTCCTCAACGGGCAACGGCTGGACCTGGGCGAAGGCGAGGAGCTGGTCGAACATCTCCGCGTAGCCCCCGGCGTGGGTGCTGCTCTCGGGACGGTCGAACGCCTTGACGATGCGCGGGTCCAGGGAGCCCTCCGAGCGGCCGACGCCCAGGTCGATCCGGCCGGGATACAGCGCCGCGAGCATGCGGAACAGCTCGGCGACATGCAGCGGGCGATGGTTGGGCAGCAGCATCGCCCCGGATCCGACGCGGATCGTCTCGGTGACCGCGGCGACGTGGCCGATGAGCACCTCGGGGGCGGTGGAGGCGACGGCACCGATCGCGTGATGCTCGGCGATCCAGAAGCGCCGGTAGCCCAGGGGTTCGACCGCCTGGGCGAGGTCGGCGACCTCGCGGATCGACTGGGCGGGGCTCACGCCAGACCGGGTCGGCGCCTGGTCCAGCACCGAGAGCTGACGCGTGCTCATGGATCCAGCATGGCAGACTCCTCCGGGAATCCTGATCGGATTAGTCCCCATGAACGCACCCTCGAAACCTCTGCTCGCGCTGGCCCTGGACAGCGCCGCCTTCACCCCTGACGCGGCGGCCGCCCGCGTGGATCCGGCCGCCTGGCTCGAGCTCGTGCTGGCCGCGCAGCGCCACGGCGTCAGCCTGGTCACGCTGGGCGACACCCATCGCGGCGCCGACGGCGTGGCGCGCCTCGACGCCCTCATGCTGGCCGCCTGGCTGGGGGCACGCAGCACCCGGATCGGGATCCTCCCCAGCGCGGACACGACGGTCACCGAGCCCTATCTGCTGGCCAGTCAGGTCGCCACCGCCGACTTCGTCTCCGCCGGCTGGGCCGGGTGGCTGGTGGCGGTGTCGGGCGAGCGCCAGGACGCCGCCTACGTCGGGCCGCGCGAGGCCGCGGTGGGGGAGGCGGCCTGGACCGACGCGGCGGAGTTCGTCGCGGTCGTCCGCTCGCTGTGGGACTCCTGGGAGGACGATGCCGAGATCCGCGACGTCGCCCGGCACCGGTTCATCGACGCCGGCCGGATCCACCACATCGACTTCAGCGGCGAGCACCTGGCGATCAAGGGACCGTCGATCACCCCGCGGCCACCCCAGGGTCAGCCCCCGGTGGCGCTCGCACTGTCCGCCCGGCCCGCGGCCGCCGGACCCGCCGCCGCGTCCGCGCGGGCCCTGGCGGTGGCCGCGGCGGACATCGTCTTCCTCGACTGCCCCAACGCCGACTCCAGCGCGGAGGCCCACGCGCTGCGCAGCGACGCCGCGGCTCTGGGGCGTGAGCTGCGCGTGTTCGTCGACCGCGACCTCGACACCGTGTCGGCGGCCGATGTGGGCGCCGCCGGCGCGGCGGGCTGCGACGGGGTGCGACTGATGGTGACCCGCCTGCCCGAGGGTCTGGAGGACCGGCTCGGTGCGCTCGTCGATGCCCTCGGTACGGGTGTCGCGGGAGGCCCGCCGGGCACACTGCGTGACCGGCTCGGCCTGCCGCGCCCGTCCAACCGCTACGCCACATCCCCGCGGTGAGCACCCCCGCGCCGACCAAGCGCCAGATGCACCTGGCCGCCCACTTCCCCGGGGTCAACAACACCACGGTGTGGAGCGACCCGGCGTCGGGGAGCCAGATCGCCTTTGACTCCTTCGTCCACCTCGCCCAGGTCGCCGAGGCGGCCAAGTTCGACTTCTTCTTCCTCGCCGAGGGCCAGCGGATGCGCGAGCACTTCGGCCGCCTCACCGAGCTCGACGTCGCCGGGCGCCCGGACAACCTGACGGTCCTGGCCGCCCTGGCAGCGGTGACCGAGCGGATCGGCCTGATGCCGACGATCACCACCACCTACCACGAGCCCCATGAGCTGGCCCGCCAGCTCGGCACGCTCGACCTCCTGTCGGGCGGACGGGCGGCGTGGAACCTCGTCACCTCGACCGACCCGTTCACCGGGGCCAACTTCCGCCGCGGGGGCTATCTGCCCTATGACCGGCGCTACGCGCGGGCCGCGGAGTTCATCGACGCGGCCTGGGCGATGTGGGACGGCGGGCTGGCGCGCTTTGACTTCGCCGGCTCCGAGGTCGACGTACACGGCGCGTTCACCCTGCCGGCGCTGCCCCAGGGTCGCCCCCCGATGATCCAGGCCGGGGACTCCGAGGCCGGGCGGGAGTTCGCGGCCCGCTACGCCGACGGGATCTTCACCCGGCACGGCAAGCTGGAGGACGGCCAGGCCTTCTACGCCGACGTCAAGGGGCGCCTGGCCCGTTACGGCCGGCGCGAGGATCAGCTGCTCATCCTGCCCGGCGCCACCTTCGTGCTCGGGGACACCGACGCCGAGGCCCAGGAGCTCGCGCGGGAGCTGCGCGCCGAGCAGATCAGCGGACCGCACGCCCGCATGGTCGCCGAGCAGCTCTGGAACCGGGACCTGTCGGAGTTCGACCCCGAGGGCCCGCTGCCCGACGTCGAGCCCGAACTCGACACCGCGGTGCGCTCAGAGGGCTCGGCCCAGGCGCGCACGCTCAACCGCGAGGCGGTGGCGACGATCGCCGCCTGGCGCGAACGCGCCGCCGCCCGGGGCCTGTCCCTGCGCGGCCTGGTCACCGAGATGACCGCGCGCCAGACCTTCGTCGGCTCGCCCGCGACCGTCGCCGAGGCGCTCGACGCCCACGTCCAGGCCCGCGCCTGTGACGGCTTCATCCTCGTCCCCTCCCTCACCCCCGGGGGCCTGGATCGGTTCGCCGCCGAGGTGGTGCCCCGGCTCCAGGATCGCGGAGTGTTCCGCACCGAGTACGGCGGCGTAACCCTGCGCGATCACCTCGGGCTCAATAAGCCCTGACGCGCAGGAAACCAGTCCGCTTAGCGCCAGCTTAACCCGTCGAGGGGGGGGTCAATCTCCGGCGCGCATCCGCCGACAAAGAGAGGGTGACCCGCTCTCGCCTGACTCTGCTGCTCGCCCTCATCGGCGCCGTCTTCTGCCTCCTCGCCCCCTCCGGTGCCGTCGCCGACACCCCCGACCCGAGCGTCCCGATCTGCTCGCCGGTCGGCAATCTGCTCAACGGCGTCGCCGGTGCCCTCGGGCTCACGGCCGGGAGCGACCCCGGCACCATCTCCTTCTCCCAGCCCGCCTACACCGCGAACGAGAACGCCGGCCAGTTCTGGATCACCATCACCCGCACCAGCACCGCTGGGGTGGAGATCATCTGGTACGGCGTGCACCAGCACAGCGCCCAGTCACCCTGGGACTTCCAGGCGGTCAACAACACCGAGGCGACGCTGGTGCCGGGCCAGGCCTCCTGTCAGTTCCCCGTGTCGATCGTCGACAACGGGATGAACGGGCCGTCCATCGACGCCGTGGCCTACATGTACGGCTCCTCCCGCGCCGCGCTGCCGGCCGATCCCAACAACGCGACGCTGACCATCCTGCGCAACGACCCGCTGACCGCGCGTGACCCCGCCAACCCGCTGGACCTGACCAGCGCCCCGACCAACGGCGATCCGCTGACCGGCGCGCAGTTCTACGTGGCACCGGCCCAGACCACCGGCGCCGGAGTGGCAGCCCACAAGGCGGTGCGCCAGGGCGACCGCGGGGGCGCCGGGGCGCTGAACTGGATCGCCAATCAGCCGACCGGCTACCGCTTCTGGTTCTACAACACGCCGTCGGACCCGGCGGGCAACGTGGCTCGCTACCTGGAGAACGCCCAGTACGCCCAGCCCGGGCGGGTCGTCGAGTTGTCGACCTACTCGCTCGTGCACGCACCGTGTGGCTCGACCGCCAACCCCGCCTTCACCGCGCGCTACCTCAACTGGGTCCGCGGGCTGGCCCAGGGCATCGGCAACTTCCACGTGGTGATGTTCTTCGAGCTCGACTCGCTGATCACCGCGCCCTGTCTGACCCCCGCCCAGCGCCACGAGCGGCTGGTCAACCAGCTGCGCCCGGCGATCCAGATCCTCGAGGCGGCCGATCCCCACCTGGTGCTCTACCTCGACGCCGGCGCGTCGGATGCCGTCGACGCCCAGACCACCGCCCACTGGCTGTCGCTGGCCGGCGTGCGCAACGCCCAGGGCTTCTTCGTCAACTCAACTCACTTCCAGTGGGACACCACCGAGATCCAGTACGCCCAGCAGATCAGCAACCTGCTCGGGGGCGGCGTCCACTTCGTCGTGTCCAGCGGCGTCAACGGGCGCGGCCCGGAGCTCAACCGCCACCCGCGGATCCAGGGGGTGGAGGACCTGTGCAACCCGCCCGGGCGTGGCCTGGGGACGATGTCGACCCAGACCGGCTTCACCAACCTCGACGGCCTGCTGTGGTTCGCGCCGGTGGGCAACTCCGCCGGGGCCTGTGTCCCCGGGGCGCCGGCGACCTCCAAATTCTGGCCCGCCTACGCGGTCATGCTGTTCAAGCACCGCAACTTCGGGGTCACCGGTCCCAAGCTGAACCTCGAGCGTGACGGAGCCTACGTGCCCTACAGCCCGGCCTTCGCCTCCCTGTCGAGTCTGCGCAGGCGTGGATGAGCCTCGCGTCAGCGCCGCGCATCCCGACCCCCGGGTGGTGAGCGACGTCGATGCGCTGTGGGGCGAGAGCGACCCGCGGGTGGAGACCGCGCCGAACCGGCTGACCACGCGGTCTGAGCTCATCTCTGGTACTGATCAGGGATGAGTCGGGGTCCGAGGGTCACCACTGCACTGAGTTCCGCCGACGCGCAGGTCGGCAACGCCATCGAGTCGGCGGTGAAGCTGCGCCACCGCGCGCGCCTCGCCGCCCACGGCTGGTCCCGCGCCCTGGACACCGGCCCCGGCGTCTGGGCCCAGAGTGACCCGCCGCCGCGCCCGGGGTGTGAGCTGGAGGTCCTCATCGACGGGGCCGACGCGTTCGCCGCGATGGCCGAGGCGATCCGCGGGGCGCGGGAGTCGGTGTGGCTGGCCCAGTGGTTCCTCAGCCCCGGGTTCGAGCTGGTGCGGGGCCGCGACGCCCAGTCGGCCGGCGCGCTGCTGGCCGACGCGGCGGCGCGGGGCGTCGACGTGCGGGTGCTCGTGTGGGCCGGCTCGCCGCTGCCGCTGTTCTCACCCGACCGTCATCAGGTCACGGCGGCGGTGGCCGAGCTGACCCGGGCGACGCTGATCCGCGCGGAGATGGACAAGCACGAGCGGGCCCTGCACTGTCACCACGAGAAGACCCTGGTCGTCGACTCCCAGGTCGCCTTCGTCGGCGGCATCGACATGACCGATCTCAAGAACGACCGCTACGACAGCCGCGATCATCCAGCTCGGCGGCGCAGCGGCTGGCACGACGTCGGGACCCGGCTGACCGGTCCGGTGGTGGCCGACGTCGGCGCCCACTTCGCCATGCGCTGGCAGCAGCAGACCGGGGAGCGGCTGGCGCTCGGCGCACCGCCGGCTCCGACGGGCGAGCACACGGTGCAGATGACCCGCACGATCCCCGAGGGCACCTACGCGTCCTGTGCCGAGGGTGCCTTCTCGGTGCTCGAGTCCTACCGGGCGGCGATCCGCGGGGCCCAGCGCCTCATCTACCTGGAGAACCAGTTCCTGTGGGCGCCGGAGATCACCGACCTGCTGGCCGACAAGCTGGCTCACCCGCCCCATGACGACTTCCGCCTGCTCATCCTGCTGCCGACCAAGGCGCACGCCGGCCAGGACGACACCCTCGGTCAGGTGGGGGTGCTCGAGGCGGCCGACTCCGGGGACCGGCTGCTCGTCGCCACCGTGCGCTCGCTCAGCGGCGAGCGCGATGACCCCTGCTACGTCCACGCCAAGGTCGCCGTCATCGACGACGCCTGGCTCACGGTCGGCTCGGCGAACCTCAACGCCCACTCGCTGTTCAACGACACGGAGATGAACGTCGTCTCCGACCACGCCGGCCTGGCCCGCGACACCCGCCTGGACCTGTGGGCCGAGCACCTCGACACCCCGCGTGAGACGCTCGCGCAGCGTGACCCGTGTGAGGTCATCGACGCGCTGTGGCGGCCGATCGCCATGGCGCAGCTCGCGCGTCAGCAGGCGGGGGACCCCCCGACCCATCATCTGGTGGCGCTGTCGGGCGTCTCGCGCCGGTCACGGCGCCTGCTCGGCCCGCTCAACGGGCTGCTCGCCGACGGCTGATCCCGGTCGAGCGGATAAGAACTTCCCAAAGTTCATGGCGGCGGCGACTCGAACCGATCAAGATGGGTAATTGTGGAGTCAATGGGAATCAAGCCCTCCGCCTTCGCGGTATCTGAGCTCCGGGCTCGCGGGGTCACCCTCGTCGCCGTCGGTCTCATCCTGGCCGTGGCCGACGCGGCCCTGCACGGCACCGGCCTGCTGGCCGAGGTGCTCGCGGGTGCGCTCATCTTCGGCGGGCTGGTCTACTGGACCGTCCAGGGCCGGATCGGGACGCTGCTCGCCCAGGCCGGTGCGGTGCGCGCAGCGGTGTCAGAGCCCGCGGTCGACACCCAGTGGCGCGCCGTGCAGCAGCTGGCCCCCGCCGTCGTGGTCCTGCTGGTGCTCAACTTCGTCGTCGGTCAGCTCGCCTCCCTGGCTGGGATTCCCCTGGGGATCGGCATCGCCCTGCTCGTCGACTCCGAGCGGCTGAAATCCTGGGAGGGCCTCAACGCGCTGCGCCTGCTGCACCAGCTGCCCTCCGGGTCGGTCAATTGGGCGCGCTGGATCGGTGTCGTCGACCCGGCCGACTACTCACTGTGCGCCCAGGCCGGCGTCACGCCGGCGATGGCCGGCACGTCCGCCAAGCGGATCTGAACCGTCGGGGCGGCTCAGGCTTCGAGGTGCTCGGCCAGGCGCCAGCGTGAGCCGGTCCCGGCCAGACCGAACTTGGCGTACACGTGAGCCAGGTGGGTCTCCACCGTCTTGACCGTGACGTAGAGCTGCTGGGCGATCTCCGTGTTGCTCTTGCCCGAGGCGGCCAGCCGGGCGACGCGGAGCTCGCTGGCGGTCAATCCGTCGACCCCGTGGTCCTCGCGCCGCCGGCGCCGGCCCCCGGCGGCCAGGAGTTCGGCCTGGGCGCTGTCGGTGAGCGACTCGGCCCCGCACGCCGTGGCGAGATCGAGGCCGGCGTTGAGCGCCAGCCGGGCATCCCTCGCGCGGTTGCCCCGCCGCAACGCGGCCCCCAGCGCGATGAGTGAGCGGGCGTGCTCGAGCCGGCTGGGGCCGGGCGCCAGCATCGCCACCGACGCCTCGAGGTGGGCGATGCCCGCCGCCTCGCGGGTGCGGAGGATCCCCAGCGTGCGCAGGGCCACCCCCTGGGGGCGGGCCAGCCCCGACGTCTGGGCGAGGTCGAGCTCGGCGCAGGCCAGCGCCCAGGCCTCCTCCGGCGCCTCGGGCGCGATCGCCTGCGCCAGGGCGGAGCGCCAGCTCGAGATCACCGGACCGAAGCCGAGCGCGCTCGCGGTCTGACCGGCGGCGCGGAGATCCTCGGTCGCGCCCGCGCGGTCCCCGCGCGCCAACCTCAGGCGACCGCGCGCCTCGAGCAGCATCGCCCCGGACCAGGTGGGCAGGAACTCCGGCGGCACCGGCAACGACTCGATCGCCGCAGCTGCCGCGGCGGCGCCACGGCGCTCGAGCAGGACGTCGACGAGATACAGGGCGACGTTGGCTACCAGCATGGGCATCTCGGCCTCCTGGCCGAGGCGCAGGAGGGTCGCGAGGTCGACCTCCGCGCCGAGCAGATCCCCCCGCCGGGCCGCCAGCCAGCCGGTGCAGATGAGGACGCTGAGCCGTGACAGCACCGAGCCCGAGGCCCGACCGGCGCGGTCGGCCTCGGCGATCAGCGCCTCGGCCTGGTCGAGGTCGTCGATGAGGATCGGGGCGCCCAGCAGCATCGGCACCGCCCAGCCGCCCCCGCCCCGCTCGCGCAGCAGGCGCTGCCCCCGGCAGGCCAGCGCGAGCTCCTCGCGCGCGGTGGCGACGCGTCCGCGGTAGGCCGCCTCGTTGGCCAGGATCGCCGCCAGCGCGTTGGCGCCCCAGCCGCCGTCGCCGCAGGCGATCCGCTCGAGCTCGGGCCGCCGGGCGTCCAACTGGGTCACGCGCCGGGCGTCGTGAAGATCGAGGGTGGCGCGGATCGCGGCGATGTCGGCCAGCGCACCCGGATCGCCCGCCAGGTCCTGAGCGGCCCGGTCGATGAGCGCCGTCGCCCGCTCCCAGGCGCCCGACACCGCGAGCATGTAGCCGAGTTCCACCGCCACCGACCGGCGCAGGTCCAGCTCGGTCAGGGTGTCGTACGCCTCGCTGAGCACGGTGACGGCGGAGGGGTCGCGCAGGATGACCCGGGTCAGGCCCAGGCGCGCCAGCAGCTCGGCTCGCGGCGGCTCCGGCGCGGCCTCAGCGAGGGCCCGCTCCAGCCACCGGGCCGCCTCGGCGGGAGCCGCGCGCGCCAGCGCGGACTCCGCCGCCGCGAGGTGAGCCCGGGCGACGGGGACCGAACCGACCGGCGTGAGCACGCTGAGGTGCGCCACGACGAGCTCAGGCGGTGCGCCGGTCCGGGTCAGCACCTCCGCCGCGCGGGCGTGGAGGGCCTGGCGCTCGCCCAGGGGGATGCCGTCATACAGGGAGCGGCGCACCAGGGGATGGACGAAGACCAGCGGGTCCTCGCCGGCCAGCACCTCGATGCGGCGCAGCCGGTGCGCCAGGTGGGCAGCCTCCTCGAGCTCGAGCTCGGCCAGGGCGGCGGCGAGCCCGAGGCGCGCGCCGTCACCCAGGACGGCGATGACCTGGGCGAAGCCCGCGCCGCCCGGGGCGGCCCGCTGGGCGCGGCGCAGCACCCGCTGCTCGAGGGTGGGGACGGTCGCGGCGACCACCGCCGCGGCGGTCGGGGGCTCGGCCCCCGGCAGGGCCCGCACCAGCTCAGCCAGCAGCAGCGGATTGCCGCCCGTCACGGCATGGCAGGCCCGGGCGAGGTCCTCTGACACCTCAGACCAGTGCCGGGTGAGCACCGCGGCGACCGCTGCCGGGCTCAGCGACCGGGGCGTGAGGTGGGCCGCCCCGGGCGCCAGGCCCAGGGCGTCGAGCAGGGCGGCGGGCGCGTCGGGTTCGGCGGGGCGCAGGCTGATGAGCAGGGTGACCCCGAGGTCCTCGATCCGCCGGGCGAGGTGCTCCAGCGCGGTGAGGGAGGAGACGTCCCCCCAATGGGCGTCATCGACGGCGACGAGCAGCGGTCCCCCGGCGGCGAGACCCGACAGGAGCCAGAACACGGCGTGGGCCACGGCGAAGCCGTCCGCGGTGGCGCTCGCCTCACCGTCGAGACCCAGCACCCGCCCGACCGGGGCCGCCGCGCCGCCCAGCAGCTCCCGTCGCGCGGCGGGATCGAGGGCCGCCACGGCCGGCTCGAGCAGCTGGCGCAGCAGGCCGTTGGGCTGGTCACGCTCCATCTCCCCGCCGCGTGCGCGCAGCACCTCGGTGCCTCGCTCCCGCGCCATGGCGACCGACTCCTGCACCAGGGCGCTCTTGCCGGTTCCGGCGTTGCCCACGACGAGCACCACCCGCCCCTGCCCGCGCTCGGCGTCCTCGAGCGCTTCAGACACCACGCCCAGCTCCCGTTCGCGTTCCAGCAGTCCCGGTGTCAGGTCTTTCAGCACGAGCGCGGAGCCTAACCGAAGGACAACCCAGCCCAAAGTTCAGGGTCAACCCTGATGCGCCCGCGCGGGTGAACCCCGACCATGCCCGGCGTGAGATCGGGACGACGGGCCAGCTTCGGCCGGGGGTGGGCGCTGGCGGCGCTGGCGCTCGGCGTCATCTTCATGGGGGCGCTGCTGACTCCGGCGGCGCGCGCCGACACGTCGCTGGTGGGCCAGTGGCACCTCGACGAGGTCGACGCCCAGGCCGGCTCGGCGAGCACGACGCCCGCCAGCGCCGGGGGCGTGCCCCTGCAGATCAGCGGGGCGACCGCCACCGCCGGGCGCTTCGGTAATGCCTTCAGCTTCAACGGGGCCAACGGCGACGCCCTCAGCGCGACCGATCCTGCGCTCAACAGCGCTCAGGTCACGGTCATGGCCTGGGTCAAGGCGTCCGGGAGCCCCGGGCAGTACAAGGACGTGGTGTCCCAGAACGGGAACCCCGCCTGCTCGGTCGCCTCCTACGCGCTGTATGACGGTTCCAGCGGGGGTCTGCAGTTCTACATCGCCAACGGCGACAGCTCGGCGATCGTCTCCGCGGCGGAGCCGCCGGCGAACATCTGGGACGGCCAGTGGCACGCCGTCGCCGGGGTCTATGACGGTTCGAGCGTGCGCCTCTACGTCGATGGCGCCGAGGTCGGCAGCCCGACCGACGCCACCGGCTCGGCCATCGACTACGCGCTGTCGGACACCACCTTCGAGGTGGGCAACTTCCACGCCTGCTCGGGGTTCGGCTACACCGGCGCGATCGACGAGGTGAGCGTCTATGGCCGCGCCCTCAGCGCGGCGGAGATCGCCTCCCTGCAGTCACCCAGCGCGACCACCCCGCCCCAGCTCGCCGGCGACGCGACGAGCACGAGCGTCAACTGCGCCCCGGGCACCGCCACGGTCGGTGAGACGGTCACCTGCACGGTGTCGGTCACCGACACCTCGGCGAGTGCGACCGGATCGCCGGGCGGCCAGGTCTCCTTCCAGAGCGACTCCCCCGGCACCTTCGCCAGCCCCGGGGCCACCTGCAGCCTTGGCTCGGGCCCCAACCACACCAGCCTGTGCGCGGTCAACTACACCCCGACCGCCAGCGCCAGCGGCGTGCACACCATCACCGCGGGCTACACCAGCGACGCCGGCCTCGCCTCGAGCCAGGGCACCGCCACCGTCGCGGTGAGCGGCGTGAGTGGGGGAACCACCACCACGACGTCGCCCGGGACCCCGGCGCCCCCGAGTCCCGGCCCCGCCCCGACGACGACCGTCCCCCAGACGGTCGTCTCACCCAGCGCCAGCTTCAACGCGCCGCACAGCACCCCGGTGGCCACGCCGATCACCCTCAACGCCGGCGCGACCACGGGGGCGACGAACCTGCTGTGGAGCGTCAACGGCCATACCGTGGCCACCTGCAGCAGCGCGACACCCCTGGTCAGCCTCGATCTCACCAAATCCTCCACGGTCAAGCTCACCGCCCTGGGGGCGGGCGGCAGCTCGGTGGCCACCCAGTACATCTCCGCCGCCAGCGCCTTCCGGCTGCCCACCTCCATCCTCGGCCTCCCGCGGCTCAACACCGCGGTGTGCTCGGGCGGATCTCCCGGCGCTGACACCACCGCCCAGGGCGGCCCCAAGGCCGGGTGCACCACCGAGCTGGAGGTCGACATCATCGACGCGACCGGCTGTCTGACCGAGATCACCGACCCCGCCCAGGTCCCCGCCGGTGAGGCCCCGATCCTCCAGGGGATGCTCGATCAGTACCGGGGCAACCCGGTCCTCCAGCGGCTCGAGGGCTCGTTCGTCTGCCTCAGCATCGTGCACTGCACCAAGGGGGGCAGCGAGGTGCCCGTACCCGGCACCGGGCGGTTCGTCCAGGCTCCGATCACCACCGAGGGGCTCTACATCTCCCACAGCACCGTGCGCATCAACGGCGTGGACTTCACCCCGCTCGGCGGCGCGGCGATCGTCATCTCACCGGGCTTTCACCACATCGTCTCCGCCAACGCGACGGTCACGGTGGGCAACGTCCCCATCCGCACGGGGCAGATCAACCTGGACGTCTCCACCCCCAGCTGCGACACGGGGTGTGGCAACGGCAGCGTGCAGATCGCCTCCTTCGCCTCCAACGATCTCCCCTTCGCCGGTGACTTCCCCTTCACCGGCAACGCCGACATCAGCCTCGTCAAGCACGGCATCAGCCGCTACAGCGACATCCACGGCTACGTCCAGCTCACCGGCCTGCTCGGCGGCGCGAGCGTCGACGGGCACCTGCGCACCGACAACACCAACGGGCTCAGGCTCCAGAGCTTCCAGGGCAAGATCCCCCACCTGGGCTGGGACGACATCGGCCTGACCGACGGGGAGTTCGACTTCGTCGCCCCCGGGGACTGGCTGTTCTACGGCAACCTGGGGATCGGCGAGTACACCGTCAGCCTCAAGCCCGACACCGACCACCCGGACAACGGCATCGTGTTCCACGACAACGCCCTCGCTCACGCCGGGGCGACCTTCGACTTCAGCAATTCCCCGCCCCAGATCTTCCCGGGCGTCGGCCTCGACTCCGTCGGTCTCAGCTTCGCGCTCAACCCGACCGTGCTGCGGGGGTCGGTCACCCTCGACGCCCTCGACGTGGCCCAGGTGAGCGGCAACGTCGTGCTGGCGTTCCCGAGCCACGACGCTCCCTTCACCGCACGGGCCAGCGACCTCCCCAGCGCCCCGGCGGCGATCGTCAACCAGCAGTACGAGCACGGCCCGTTCCTCGGGTTCGGCGGCAAGGTGAAGATCAACATCCCCCACATCGGCTACGTGCCGGTGGGCAATGGCTACTTCCTCTATGACCTGCCCGACTACATCGCCGCCGGCGGACAGATGGACTACGGCTTTGACAAGCTGGTCACCGTCGACGGCCGACTCGACGGCCAGATCAACCTGACCAACCACCGCTTCAACCTCACCGGCAGCGTCCATGGCTGCATCATCGACATCGCCTGTGCCCACGTCTCGGCCGCCCTGTCGAGTGCCGGGATCGGCATCTGCGCCGGGGACTTCGGCGGCGGGTTCAAGTGGGATGACTTCCCCAAGCCCCACATCTACGGGAAGGTCCTGTTCATCGGGACCGCCTGCAACATCGACGATTTCCAGGAGGACCACGTGTTCACCCCGGGTCGGCGAGCCCTCGCCCGGGGGGAGGCGCGCGGGTTCACGGTGAGAGCCAACCAGCCGCTGCCGGAGATCCGGCTCGACGGCGACAGCGGCGCACCCAACGTGACCGTGACCGGACCGGGCGGCCAGACGCTGACGGGCACCACCGCGGGAATCCACCACGCCCAGAACATCATCGTCATCCAATCCGAGGAGGCCAAGGAGACGGTCATCGGGGTCAAGCGCGATCTCCCGGGCAGCTACCGGATCACCCTGCTCCCCGGCCCGGCCATCACCCAGAGCTGGCACGCCTCGGTCCCCCGGCCGGTTCGGGTGCACGGAACGGTCAGCGGAACCGGGACCCGGCGCGTGCTGCACTACTCGGTGTCACGCGAGTCGAACATGACGGTCACCTTCTCCGAGGTGGTCCATGGCGTGGCCAAGGTGATCGGCACGCGCAGCGGTGGCCGCGGCACCCTCAGCTTCAGCACCCCGACCGGACCTGACGCACGCCAGATCGTCGCCGCGATCAGCCGCAACGGGATCAACATCCCCGACGCCCAGCACCTCAACGTCGCCCACTTCAGCGGCCCGCGCTACGTCACCCCGGGTCGGGTGAGCGCTCTGCGCACGCACTGGCGTGGCGGACGGCTCACGGTGAGCTGGGGCCCCGCCGCCCATGCGGCGCACTACCTCCTGCGGGTCAGCCAGCGCCGCGGCGGCGTGCAGGTACTCAGCACGTCACGGCGCTCGGTGACCGTCAGCGGGCTCGACCCCACCCTGGCCGGCACGGTCGCGGTGCGCGCGTTCAGTGCCGACACCAGCCGCGGGGCCTCGGCCGGGGTTCCCTTCACCCGGCTGCGGGCGCCGACGACGCGGTTCCGCCCGTTCTCTGAGCTGAAGTCCCGCTGAGTCCGGGCGCTGGGTTCGACCCGGGCGCGCTCAGGGTGCGGGCGTCGGTCCCGCGCAGATCGTCGCGTGCAGCTCGTTGGTGAGGCCGGCGATCCGCTCGGTCAGCTCGGTGTTCTGGGCGAGCATCTGCAGGTGCTGCTCACCCATCGCTCGCTCGCGCACGAGCAGTTCGGTGAGGCGGGTCTCGAAGTCCCGCTCGATCCCGAAGCGGTCGTTGCCGAAGGGTCGCAGGTGGACGAGGTGACGCGGGGGGTCGGGGCCCTGGCGTGCCTCAGCCGAGCTCGGAGGCGCTGGGCTGGGCCTCACCGGGGCGACTCGGCATGCCCGCCGCAGCGTAGGCGTCGCTCTCATCGAGGGTCTCGTCGGCCAGCAGCGCGCGCGCCAGGGTCTCCAGCTGATCCCGGTGAGCGCTGACGAGGGCGCTGACGTCCTCATGCGCGGTGTCGATCAGCCCACGGACCTGCTCGTCGACCACCTGTTGGGTGGCCTCGGAGGTCTCCCCGGCGCCGGTGAGAAACGGCCCCCGGGCCTCAGCGGGAATCACCGTGACAAAGCCGATGGCGTCATTCATCCCCCAGCGCCCGACCATCTGCCGGGCGATGCCGGTCACCCGCTCGATGTCCGATTCCGCGCCGGTGGTGACCGTGCCGTACACCGCCTCCTCAGCCACGCGACCGCCGAGGGCGACCTTGATCTTGCCGATCAGATCCTCGCGCGTGTAGGAGATCTGGTCGTCGTCCGGTGCGGCCAGGGTCACCCCGAGGGCCATCCCGCGGGGGATGATCGACACCTTGCGCACCGGGTCCGCGCCCGGCGTGAGCATGCCCACCAGCGCATGTCCCGCCTCGTGATAGGCGGTGCGCTCGCGGTCGGCCGGGGAGAGGACGATCCCCCGGGGCGCTCCGAGGAGGATCTTCTCGAGCGAGTCGGTGAAGTCGGCGGTCTGCACGGTGCGGTGGTTGCGCCGCGCCGCCAGCAGCGCCGCCTCGTTGGCCAGGCTGGCCAGGTCCGCCCCGACCATGCCCGGGGTGCTGGCGGCCAGGGCCTCGAGGTCGACCGTGGGGGACAAGGGCATCGACCGCGTGTGCACCTCGAGGATCTGGCGTCGGCCCAGCCGGTCCGGGGGCTGCACGGCGACCCGGCGGTCAAACCGTCCGGGCCGCATCAGCGCCGAGTCGAGGATCTCGGGGCGGTTGGTGGCCGCCAGCACGATCACCGCGTCTGACGGCTCGAAGCCGTCCAGCTCCGTGAGGATCTGATTGAGCGTCTGCTCGCGCTCGTCGTTGGCGCCGGCCATGGAGACCGAGCCCTGGCGCGAGCGGCCGATCGCGTCGAGCTCGTCGATGAAGATGATCGCCGGCTCGGCCTCACGCGCCTTGGCGAACAGGTCTCGCACGCGGGAGGCGCCGACCCCGACGATCGCCTCGATGAACTCCGACGCCGCGATGGAGAAGAACGCCGCGTGGGCCTCACCCGCCACGGCCCGGGCCAGCAGGGTCTTGCCCGTGCCGGGCGCGCCGGACAGCAGCACGCCGTGGGGCATGCGCCCGCCGAGACGTCCGTAGCGGGTCGGGTCCCGCAGGAAGTCCACGATCTCGGTCAGCTCGGACTTGGCCTCATCGATCCCGGCGACGTCGGCGAAGGTGACCATGATCGTGGCCGGGTCGACCCGCCGGGCCTTGGAGCGGCCGAAGCTGGCCAGTCCGCCCATGCCGCCGCCGCTCTTGGCGGCCCGGCGCATGAACAGCACGATGATCACCACGATCAACAGCGTCGGACCGAAGCCCAGGAGCAATGAGGTGAGCAGCGAGGTCGTCTGGGTGGTCGACTGCGCGTTGATCTGCACGCCGTGCTGCTGGAGCAGCCGCGACAGCTGGGCGTTGTTCCAGAAGCTCGGGACCTGGGTGGAGAACAGCGTGGTCGGGGTGGCGCTCTGATCCCCGGCGGGATAGCGCGCCGCCCGCTTGAACGTGCCCTGGATGGCGTCACCGGTCGAGGTCACCGACGCGACCTGTCCCGAGGTGACGGCGGTGGTGAAGTAGGGGCTGAAGGGGACCTTGACCCGCGACTGGCCGTCGTGCTTGAACACGAACACCGAGGCGAGGTTGATCACCAGCAGGCCGACGACGATGAAGGCGAACGCCCGCGAGCGGTGCGGCGCGGGGCGCTTGGGGGGGTCTGGGGTGCCGCGGCCGTCGGGGGCCGGTGCGACGCGCCAGCCGCGCGGGTCGCGGTGGGGGATCGGTTTGGGTCGGTCCGGGTGCTCGGGCGCCGGCGGGGCGGAGGCCAGTGCCGTCACCCCGCCGCGGGCAGGATCCAGGCGACGATCGCGACGTACTGGGCGGACGCCGCGACGATCACGAACACGTGGAAGATCTCATGGAACCCGAACCACCGCGGCCAGGGGTTCGGCGCCTGGCGTGTATGGATCACGGCGCCGATGGTGTAGAGCACGCCGCCGAGGGCGAGGAGGGCCAGGGGGAGGGGCGCCAGGCGCGTCACCAGCTCCGGGAGTGCCAGCAGCGCCAACCAGCCGAGCACGAGGTAGCTGCCTGCCTTGATCGGGCGGGGTGCCTCGATCCAGCCGAGGGACAGCACGATCCCGGCGGCGGCACCCGTCCAGGCCATGATGAGGATGATCGTCGCGAGGGGGCCGTGGAGCACGATCAGCGCGATCGGCGTGTAGCTCGCGGCGATGAACACGTAGATCGTGCTGTGGTCGATGCGCTGCAGCACGGCCTTGAACTGAGCGGGCCCAGGCCAGCGGTGATACAGGGCGCTGCCGCCGAACAGCGCAACCAGTCCACCTCCGTAGATGGCCACCGCCACCGTCGCGCGCCCGTTCGGGGCCAGCGCGACGGCCAGGGCGGCCGCGCCGGCGGCGAGCACAAAGGCCAGTGCGTGGGAGACGCCCCGCAGACGGGGTATCTCGGCGGTGCCTGGAAATCCGACGGCGTGGTCCATGGCTGACTCCATGAGGTCCGGAGGTGACGTTGACCCGGTGAGGGTCGTTCCCCTACGCCGGCCGAGTGTCGAGGCCGGAACAGCTCAGACATGCCGAAGCGTGGGGCACGTCCGGTTTCGAGGTTACTCCGCCTGGGTTAGGGCGCCGCTAGGGTGGCAATGAGCCGGGTCGCGGCCGCGGTCCCACGGATCGTGGCGCACTGGGCGCGCGAGGTGGACCATGCGGCGTGGAGCCCCAGCACGGGTTGGCCCGACGCGGTGACTCTCAGTTGGGCCTCGACGCGGTCACTCACCGGGTTCCAGTCCGCGCTGCCACTGATGGTGGCCCCACGGGCCCAGACGACGTGGTTCAAGCGGACGTGCACCACCGTGTCCGGTTGGGCGAACGCCACGCTCCCGCCGCGCAGGCCCCGGTCATAGCGGCCGAGCAGCAGTGGTTCGCGGCTGATCTCGTCACCCACGGCGTCCACCGCGTCAGCGGCCTCGCGCAACCCGGCCGGGCCCGCGGTGTTCTGCGGCCCGGCGCGCGCCGGCGTGATCGCGTCGATGTCCCGTGCGTAGCCGGGCACGGCGTGGATCGGTGGGATAGCGGCGGCGCAGGTGATGTCGAGCCGGGGCAGCTCATGGGGGTGGCGGATGAAGCGCTGGAAGATGTCATCGGCGCAGGCGCTGTCGTCCTCGGCGGAGACGTGGGTGAGGTTGGCGGTTCTCACCAGACGGGCCGACGGACCCATCTGCTGGGCCACGATCGAGTCTCCGTGGAGGATCGGGGTGAGGGAGTCGAGCGTGCCGTCGATCACCAGCACCGGCAGTCGGCGGGGGACCAGGGGCGGTCGGCGGGTGATCGGCGCGACCACGCGCGTCAGCCGGGGCCAGTCCAGACAGGCGCTGTAGGCCTCGTTGTACTCATCCATGGCCAGCCACTGAGTCACCGTGAAGGGCGCGAAGGTGCGCGCCGGCTCGGCGGCCATGGCCGCGCGGTACTGCAGCAGCCGCTGGCGCGGGCTGGCGGTCCTGGAGAACAGCTGCGGGTAGTCGGTGCAGGCCACCGCGAAGTACAGCCCGTCGTTGTACTCCGGTGGCACCTGTGCGGCGTCATCGACCCCGATCGACAGCGCGGCCAGTCGCAGCAGCGGCACGCGATCACCCGACTCCAGCAGCGCGTCCGCCGCGGCGACGAGATCGCGGTAGACCACGGGGTCATCCTCGAATCCGGCGTTGTTGACCAGGTTGACCAGCGTCTCCTCACTGACCTGAATCCGCTGGGGTCGGCCGTCCGGGCCGGTGCTCAGACCGCTGACGGGATGGCGGGTGAGCCGGTGCGCCAATGCGGTGATGACGTTCCAGGCGCGCGAGCGGGCTGTGGCGCGACACGGCTGCCATGCGGCGCAGACGTGGTTGAACGCCCGCCGGGCGACGACGGCGCTGGTGCTGTACCACGGGTCGAGGCCGAGCACCTGGTAGGTGGAGTCGAGGGTGACCGACCGCAACCGGCCGGGGTAGCGGGAAGCGAAGACCTGGGCGAACCAGCTGCCGTAGGAGTCGCCGTAGAGGTCAACCGGGCTGTGGGCACCTCCGAGTCCGAGGCGGCTGAGCACGGTGGCCACGTCCCGGGCTGAATCGGCGGTGTCGAACCGGTCCGAGGCGTGCACCCAGCTGCCGTCGCGGTAGCGCCAGCGGTGGTTGAGGCTGCGCCCGCACGCCGCGACGAGACCGTTGAAGCGGGGACCGTCCTGATGCTGCAGATCGGCGTAGCGCTCCAGGCGCGGGCAGCTGATGGCGCCGGAACGGCCTGTGCCCCGCAGGTCGATCAGCAGGAGGTTGCGGGTCTCGCGCAGCGGACCCAACTGGGCCACGTAGGCCGCCTGTGAGCCCGTGCTCGCGTACCCGGGCCCGCCCTCGACGGCCAGGATCGTCCCCGCGGCCGCACCACCGCCGCGGTGGGGCAGCCAGTGGAGGCGGATGGGGATCGTCGGGCTCTGGGACGCGTGGGCGTAGTCGAGGGGCACCGCCACCGTGGCGCAGAAGGTCGGCTGTGCCCGGTCACCGCAGTCGTCCAGGCGCAGGTGACCCACTTCGACTGTGATGGGCGACGCGCCGGGGGAGCGGGGGACCGACACCACCGATCCGCCAGCCGCGGCGACCACCACCCCGGTGAGCAGGGCGACCCCAACCAACACGGTGCCGAGCCGTTCTGCCCCCCGGCGTCTCATGCGCCCGACGTTATCGGCCAGCGCGGCGTGGACGTTCGCCGCCTGGCGCGGGGGATCGCGGTTGAGTCGACGATCCCCCGCCCGGATTCAGGGCCGCCGCTGTGGGGTGGGCGGGCTGGGGTCGCCCACCGCGTTGCACGAGCCGATGGTCGAGTTGGTGCCCTCTCCCTGACACACCAGTTTGAGCTCGTTGAAGAGCGCATTGGAGTCGACATAGCTCTGGGAGTTGAGCTGGTAGAGATCGGTCGCGATCGCCGCGCTGAGGCCGGGCACCGACGCCAAGCGGTTCGACACCGTCGTCAGCTTGGTGCTGATGGCGGCCAGGCTCGTCTCCGCGGACTTGTCCTGCACCTTCTGCAGGGCCGCGGCGATCGCCGCCGGGTTGGCCTGACTCTGCACCGCTGCGGTGGCCAGCGCACCGACCACACCCCCAAAGCTGGCGCACGCCAGGGCCACGATGACAATCCTCCGCACTTCACACCTCCATCGTCGATTTTGCCCGCAAGACTACGAGCGCGGGCGGCTGCGCCGCCTCAGCCCGACCGTGCGTCAGTGCGCCGGCTCGACGTAGAGCCAGACGTCGCCCTGGCGGACGAACCGGCTGTTCTCGTGCTGGCGCCCGTACCGGCGGCCGCTCGCGTCCCAGTAGTGGGCGACGAAATCAACCGTGCCCACGTCGTCGGCAGCGGTTCCCCCAGTCACGTCGTGGATCTGCAACCGCCGCCACTCCAGCGCAGGATCGAGATCCACCGTGGCCGGCCGGGTCGCCGGATGCCACGTGGCCCGCAGGTACTCCGCCGCTCCGACCGCGTAGGCGCTGTAGCGCGAGCGCATCAGCGCCTCCGCCGTGGTCGCCGCGGCGTGGCCGCGGTGCAACGGGCCACAGCACGCGTCGTAGGTCGCGCCCGAGCCACACGGACAGTCAGCCTCTGTCACCTCGATCAGTATCGCGGAGCCCGGGGGCAGTCCGCGGTTTACCCTCATGTGGTGAGCGGTGATCGTCTCCTCGGTGCGGCGGTGGTAGTAGCGGAGGTCACGGGGGACACTCAGCTCACATGCCCGTGATCGCACACGGAGCGCTCCGGGCATGACGAGTCGAGCGGTCATCACCGCGTTCTGGACGGCTATGCAGGCCAACGATTGGGACCGGGCAGCATCCTGGTTGTCCACCGACTGCCGCATCGACTGGCCGTGCTCGGGGGAGCAGATCGTCAGTGCCGGCGACTACGCGGCCCTCCAGGCCCGCTATCCCACGCGCACCGGCCGTTGGACCTTCGAGATCCATCGGCTCCTGGTGGACGGAAGCACGGCGGTCAGCGAGGTCACCGTCACCGACGGCGAGCAGTCTGCGCGAGCCGTCTGCTTCTCGGAGATCGATGGCGATCACATCGTTCGCCAGACCGAGTACTGGCCCACCGCCTACGATCCGCCCGCCGGGCGAGAGGACCTCACGCGGCCAGGCGAGCGCATCCCCTGAGCTGATCGCCGACTGGGGATTGAGTCGCGCAGCTAGCGGTGGACGGGCTGTTCCGCAGTCAGGTCAGCTCCACTCGGCGGGCGAAACATCAGGGCATAGGTCATGAGGAGATGCCACTCGCGCTTCCCTGGATGGCCGGCGGAAGCCCCGGGAGCTGGCCGGGAGCGCACGGCCCCGGTCCCGCGCCTGGGTCGGTCGAGCCTGAGCTCGTCCCGGAGCTGCTGTCCGGCTCTGAGCCACCGTCTGAACCGGAGCCATCGACCGCACTGCCGCCCGCTTGCACCGCGGGATCTTTGAGCAGATGCTCCTTGGCGTTGTCTTTGACATCGTCGGTCGCCGATGTCGTCCGGGCGTGCCTGAGCTCTTTACCGGCATGGGTCTGGGCACTCGCCACAGCATCGGGGTTGCGATAGTCCTTCACCAGCGACTTGATCTGTTTGGCGTCCTCTGGGCCCAGCGCCTCCAGCGCCTCGTCCGGTGTCTTGCCGGCGGCGATTTCGGCGCGATAGTTAGAGAGCAGCGCCGCGTCATTGGAGGCTCGGGCGACGTCGGTGGTGGCGCGGAGATCGTTAGCGTCGGGCGCCAAGATCAGCAGAGATTTCAACGCCGCGGTCCCGTATCTGCCCCGGGCGACATCAGAGGTGACATTGGCACCGTAGAGCCCGACGCTGGTGGCGCCTGTGATGTCCGAGACGATTCCACTGGTGGCGGCAACCGTGCTGTCGCCCGTCGCGTCAGCCACCGTGAGCCCAGCCAGACCTTCGCCGCCAGTGGCCGCGAGCGCCACAAGTCCAGCGTCCAGTGAAAGGGACTCGGTGAGCTCACCGAAGGTCTTCCAGCTCGGGTGCGAGAAATAGTCGCTGATCCGTTGACCTGTGGCGCCAACCGTGTTCAGAACGTCCTCGAGCGGCTTCAGCACGGCGGACCCGATCTGGTGCAACACGCTCGGGGTGGAATCCTTGATCCGCGGGGCCAGGGCAGCGGGTGACGACATCTTGGCCGCGAGTGCCCTCTTGGCCTCATCGTTGGCCGCCAGGATGCGGTTGATGGTCGCCCACTCGGCGTTCAGCTCGCCTTGAAGCTTGGTCATCGCGTGTCGGCCTTCCGCGGCGGATGCGTAGGACTTATTCGTTGCGGCCTGATATCGGGAGTTCAGCTCACGCGCCGAGCTCATCGCGGTCCGCAACTTCGATTGATAGCTGTAGGTCTCCTCAGCGAACTGGGTCACTGCCTGCAACGCGGTGAAATAGGCGTCATGAGCGGCGTACAACACCTTTGGCAGGCCCCCGACCGCGGCTCGGTAGGCATCGGCAGCCGCGCCGTACCAGTGCGGGGCGTCGCGGGCGCTGACCAATCCCGTCGCTGTAGTCTCCGCGAGCAGCACGGTCGAACTGAGCTCGGACTCGAGCGCGGCGAAGGCACCTGGGTCGGCGTTCAGCAGGGTGTTGATCTTCGCCGGCGCCCCCGGCTCGTCGTCGACGTAACCGCGCGGCGTCCACTGCGACCAGTCCTCGCCCGGAATCTCCCATCCGTAGATGCTCATACCGAGACCGGCCCGCCAGTCGTGCTGGGCGGGATACAGCTGTTATCAGTTTTCTGATACGCGTCTGCAGCCTTGCCGAGCTTGTCGGCGACGCTCTCGATGTTCTGCCCGGTCACCTCCAGCGATGCCGACCAGTTGAGGAAGAAATCACTCATGATCTGGTCGGCATCGTTGACCGCGCCGTCCTGGTTCAAGTCGTAGTAGCTGGACTGAGAGACGTCGCCGTTGGAGAGATCAGCGGCCAGTCCGAGCAACGACCTCTGGAGGGCCCGCAGACTGTTTGGGGTAACGGTGAACTCGGACATGTACATGACCGTATGGGGGGACCGGCCGTCGAACAAGGCACCAAGGTATGAATTCACCAAACCCTGACCGGGCGGACGGCACAGGCTCGCGACGAGCGCTTTCCCGTTCTCCGCGTGGTATCCGAAGCGATCGGATCGATGACGGAGTTATCGCGCGTCATGCCGCTGCCCCGGCCACTGCTAGGTCCCACGAACGCGGGTGCTGGAGCTCAGCGCTCATTGCTGGTGAGCGGAACGACACGAGCTGTGAGGTCCGACGCCGCGCTCGCCTGACTAGGGCTTGGGCGACAACGGGGAAGGCCGCAGTCAACCTGATCGTTCGTCGCCTGGCTCAAGTCCAGGGACGTCCCAACCCATGCTCGTCGGTGCTTCCGCTGAGCGATCACCGATATCAGGAGAGCCCGCACCGTCACGATTTCCCTCCTCGGTGCTCAAAGCCAGATGCCGCGGCGTAGGCGGACCCCGAAGACCTGTACAGGCATTCTGACCTCCAGAACGCCGTTGGGCCTCTCGTACTCAGTGCGTAATACCTGGAAATTGGGTCACCGAGCAGTCTGAGCAGTAAGCCGGTCGAGAGCGGCTGATGCGGGACCTCGTGGCCAACATGCGGCGGGTGCAGTGGCCGTCAGAGGAGGGCCGGTAGGCCCCGCCGAAGGCAGCCCCGGAGGGGCGACCTCGACGGGCGCGAGACCGTCGCAACGATCAGCACGGGTCCGGAAGCAGAATTGGGTATCGAGCGCAACGTCGGCTTACGGATAAAGGTGGGTCGTCCAGGGATGACGCGCCGAGCCTCGTGCCGTGGCCGCTCCTCGCGGAACGCAGTGACCATGACGGACTGAGCAGAGTGCTGCTCGAGCGGCAAACCGACCACGGTCGCAGTTTGACCCGCACCGCGTTCCGTGCGAAGCGGGCTCCGCAGGGGCCGGGCGAGATCCTAGTCGCCGCATGAAAGCAGGACCGCCCGGCGCCAGCTGGGGGAGAGGTCACCGCCGCGCCGCAGCACAGGCTCCGCGCCTGACCGCACTGCCGGCCGCTGCCAGCTGCCCGAAGGCGGCTATCGAGCGAGTTCGGGTGGCAGTGCTTTGGGCCCATCGGGGTAGAGCTCGGCGAGCTTTTCGGGCGTCATCTCAAGCGTGTTGGCCGCTTCGGCCGGCGCCCCGACGACGAGCCACAGCGCGTCGCTGTCGGTGTCGTTGAAGATCTGACGGACGGTCGGGGGATCGACCGTCACCGCCGATAGTGGCGCCAGCGTGAGGAGTTCGTCCTCGACGCGGATGCGTCCGGTGCCCTCGAGGAGCACGTAAAGCTCGGTTTGGTGTTGGTGGCGGTGTTTGGTAGACGCCTGGCCGGGCGTGAGTCGCCAAAGCCGAGCGCCGAAGATTGATGTTCCGAGCTGTTTGGCGAGATCGGTGTTCAAGACGCCCATCTGATTGGAGGGCCGCCAGAACGCGTCCGCGGCCGGGAGGTAGCTGTGGGTCACGAGCCGCTATGCTAAGCCGTAACCTGTTAGAAGTCAATAGGCGGTTATGGACCTTCCTGACGATCTCTCACTTCCCCTGGATCGCGGCGCGCCGTGGTGGTACTGGCTCGCCGGGCGGCCTGCGCTCGACTTCGTCAACACCCACCGCGAGCGGTGGTGGCGCAACGTCGAAACACTTGTCACCCCCGAGGACCTCGCCGAATGGATCATCCAGGCCGGGCTGCTTACCGAGCCGCCACCCGTCGACCATGAGCTGCTCCTGTCCGCGCGTGACCTGCGTGAGGCGGTCAGCCTGACGACCGACGCGCTTCTCGCGCGAACCGCCGCGGACGATGATGCCTTGCAAATCATCGAGGCCTGGCTGCCCGAAGCACAGCTTCCCGACCGCCTTACGGTGCCTCGTGACGGTTCCCAGCCGGTGCTCAGCGCCGGCGCCCCTGCGCATTCGGGGCGCTATGCGCTGGGTCTGATCGCCCGCGATGCCGCGGAGATGCTCGGGACGGACCAGCGCGAGCGTGTACGGATCTGCGCGTCGGATACTTGCAGCGCACGGTTTTATGACCACTCCCGCAACGGCCAGCGGCGGTGGTGCTCGATGCAGGGGTGCGGCAACGTCGCAAAGGCGCGACGGCACCGCGCCCGCCATGCGCAGTAGCGACCCGACTTCATCAGCGAATCCAATCGATTCCCTGCCGCCGCCGCTGCGATCCGCAGCGAACGCCTGCTGCGCCTCGACGGCCAACCGCTGCCTGGCTTTGCGCCGCTGTCACGCTTTTGGCGCGCCGCCGATGGGCTGGGGCCGGACCCACGCCAACTCTCCGTGGCACCGGGAGGCGCTGCTCGGTGCTCTCGCCGCCGACCCCGACCGGGTCGAGACGGCGATCAAAGCCCTGCCCGCCGCTGAAGTCGAGATCCGCGTGCACGAAGCGGGCGGCCGGGCGGTCGCTGTACGCACCGGACGAACCTGGAGCGTCGCCCAACTCCAGTTAGTGCGTGACCTCGGGGCAGTGCCTGCTCCAGCGCTGATCGGGTCGCCAGGCGCCGTCGCTGCTCGAGCCGGCGCCGATCCAGGAGCGGCCACCTGATCGGGCCTCCCATCTAGCGGCGAAGCGGTCACCTGACCTCCTGGTGTGCCCGGTCGGCCGACGATGGTGCTCGGGCTCCGTTTCCTGCTGTCGATCCGCGCCCGCAGGCCGCAGGTGAGGTTGGT